>JAFGLR010000109.1 GCA_016927955.1 Dehalococcoidales bacterium | reverse complement strand
TATTACACGGTATTTATAACTATACTATTCATTATTAGCCTATTTAGAATTACAATGAGAGATTTAATTGTTTAATGAAGACAATATGCATGAAGAGCACTCTTCTCTGACAATTACAATCAAGCGTCAAAGCTACTCCCTTTTCGCCATAGCAGTCTTATCCATTATTAATGCCCTTCTCATTTTATTTACCACTACCGGTATTGTCTACTTCAGTGGATTTGGCGTTACTGAAGCTATTAAATGTTTCGTAACAAATGAAAAATTGCTTACCACTTTAATTGTGCTGGCTGCTTTATGTATTACCTCCTTTTTCACCGTATTAGGTGTTTACGCCAGGAAAAAACATTCTTGGGCATTTATCATAGGTTTCTTTACCTACGCTATTGATAGTCTTTTTTTAATTCTTGTTCAGGACTGGTACAGTGCTATATTACATTTTGTCATTATCCTCTTTATTTACCGGGGATTAAACGCATCGCAACAATATAGTAAGTTAAAACAACCTCATCAGTAACTCCCATATCCGAAACATTTGGCATCCCAATCGGTTAATCGACAATATTGACATCAGACACTAATAAGTAATAATATTTATTAACTGACTGTTCAGTATATATTGGTTTTTACGCAGGAAAATGACCATTACTAAAATCAAAGAAAATACACAAAGTGCTGCGGCATTACGTAAAGAAGAGGTTATGAATGTCGCCGCACGCTTATTTGCTGCTAAAGGGTATCACGCGACAACACTGGACCAAATAGCCGAGGAAATCGGTGTAACTAAACCGGCCCTTTATTATTACGTTTCCAATAAAGAGGATATCCTGCGTACTATTGTGAATCGCATGATGGAGCCGATGGAAGAAGTTAGTAAAATCGGCGAATCCAAGCTATCTCCCAGAGAGAAGTTATCGGCCATAATCCAGGTGCTCGTACGATTTGCCGCTGACCGCAGAGACACGGCCCTGATTGCGTTTGAACAAAGCAACATTTTACCTAAGAGAAGCCGCGATGCCTTACGCCGGCGGCAAAAAGATGTTGAAACAACCGTTCAACAGGTAATTAATGACGGCATAGCTCAAGGATGTTTTAACGATATCGATGCCAAGATGGCCTGTTTTGCTATTCTGGCGGTATCCAATGGAGCTTACCGCTGGTATAAACCGGGGGGTAATTTTGCCCCAGATAATATTTCCGAACAATTCGTCAGGCTATTTGAAAACGGCTACCTGAAAAAAAACATGCAATAACAACTCCTGAAAAACTAACTATTAAATCAGTAAACCGGATTCGAGATTTATAAACACGGGAGGTCTGAACATGAGTATCCGAGATAAGCTGGCGGAAATCGCCGGCACCAAGAACTTCTCTGATAGTGCTACGGCACTGCAGAAGTATGCCACGGATTACAGTCTCACACCCAAAGGCAAAGCAAATTATGTCGTAAAGGTAAAAAATGCCGAGCAAATCCAGAGGGTAATCACGCTGGCGAACGAAAACCTGATGCCGGTAGTCCCGGTAAGCTCGAGCGTCCATTTTAACGGTTGCACCATTCCCAAACAGGGCGGCATTATCATGGACCTGACAGGAATGAACAAAATCCTGGAAATCGACGAGCTTAACCGCCGGGTCAGAATTGAACCTGGAGTGACCTGGGGACAACTTCACAAGGAGCTCCAGAAAAAGGGACTCCGCATGATGATGCCCCTGCTACCCCATCCCGACCGTTCGGTCGTCACCGACCACCTGGAACGCGTAGTCATTACCAATACGGTCTATGACTATGGCGAACCGACTCAGAGTATGGAAATCGTCTGGCCTAACGGTGACCTTTTCCGTATGGGCTCGGCCAGTGTCCCCGGCTATCCCGATTCACCGTCGAAAGGCGGTAACCCATCCGGTCCCGGCCTGGATTTTTACCGCTTCGTCCAGGGGGCTCAAGGCACGATGGGAGTAGTCACCTGGGCTAACCTGAAGATGCAGAAAAAACCTGCTCTTGATAAAATTCTCTTCAGTCCGGTTCAAAACCTTAACCGCGTTATCGATTTTCTCTACCGGGTACTTAGAATTAGAATCGGGCAGGAAGTCCTCCTATTGGATAGTAACAACCTTGCTGCTATTCTCGGTGACACTCCTGATGAATTCACCAAGCTCAGAGAAACATTGCCTCCCTGGACTTTGGTAATGGTATTAAGTGCCCCGTCCATCCGTCCGGAAGAGAAAATAAAATATGAGTTGGATGCCCTTAAAGATATACTCAATACCGAATTCACAGATATTCCTTTAACCGAAAATCTCCCGGGATTCCCCGGACTCGGCGACCGGATTTTCAGTTTATTACGCCAACCGTGGCCGGATAGTAAGGTTTATTGGAAGAACCGCGTTAAAGGCGGCTGTCAGAGTCTCACCTTCATTACCAAACCGAGTATGGTCCCGGAGATGATTAATATTGCTGACTTAGTTGCTGCCGAATACGGTTATCCAATCGTTGATATCGGCAGGTATGTCCAGCCAATCGAACATAACCGGGCCTGCCAGGTAGAATTCAACTTCTTCTTTAACCCGTCAGACGAGGCAGAAAAAGCCACCATCCTTTCTCTGCACGACCAAGCGGCTAGGTTATTACTCGATGAAGGGGCGGTTTTCCCTCAGCCTTACGGTAGCCTCGCCCCCATGGTCTACGAAAGAGCCGCTGGCTACACTATCGCTCTGAAAAGACTAAAGAAAATTTTTGATCCCAATAACATAATGAACCCCGGAAATCTGTGCTTTTAGGAGATAAAGATGCCTAAGACAAAAGTAAGTCTCGATGTAACCAACCTGAATAATTTCGTCTACGACATGAGCCATTGCATCAAGTGCAAAGGCTGCAATTGGGTCGACCATACCTATATGCCGGGTATTAAATTCAGCACCCGGTGTCCCAGCGCCACCAAGGAGATATACGACTCCTACGGTGCTTACGGGAAAATGCGTATCGGTCTGGCACTTAACGAAGGCAAACTGAAATTCACCGATGAGTTGCTGAAAATCCTTTATGAATGCACGCTCTGCGGTGCCTGTGATGTCGGCTGCAAACGGAACCTCGATCTGGAAATAGAGTTAACTCTGGAAGCTCTGCGTGTTAAGGCAGTGGCAGACGGTGCCGGTCCGATGCCGGAACATAAAAAGGTAGCTGCCAATATTGCCAAGACGCACAACCGTTACGGGGCGAAACATAACGAGCGTAAAAGCTGGCTGCCAGTCAATGTTAAACCTGCTGCTAAAGCTGATGTCTTATACTTCCCCGGCTGTGCTTCATCTTACCGGCATAAGGAAATAGCCAGAGCAACCGCCAAGATATTGGGCAGCACCAAGACTCCTTTTACAATGATGAAAGACGAGTGGTGCTGCGGCAACGTACTCTATTCGGTAGGTATGATTGACGAGGCTAAAAAATTAGCCAAGCGGAATATTGAAGCTATCAAAGCCACCGGAGCTACCGTCCTGCTAACCAGTTGTGCCGAATGCTACCGTATGATAAAAGTGGATTATCCCAAGATACTCGGCATTGCCACGAAGGATTTAGGATTTGAGGTCATTCATATAGTTGAATTCGTCGATAGGGCTATTAAGAACGGCTCTCTTAAACTCACCAAACCGGTGAATTTAAAGCTGCATTATCATGATTCCTGCAGTCTCAGCCGCCAGAGCGAACCCTGGACGCCATGGAAAGGGGAAAGAGAGCTGTGGGGCGTGGTCAAGCCGTCTCTGGAAAGACGCCGCGGCAGCAACGGTATTTATGATTTACCACGCGAAATCCTCAGCAGCATCCCCGGTGTCAAACTGGTCGAAGGTATCCGGAAAAGAGAAAATGCCTGGTGCTGCGGTGCCGGGCGAGGTGCTAAGGATGCTTTCCCCGATTTTACCAAATGGACGGCGGAACAAAAATTAGTTGAAGTCAGAGAAATCGGAGCGGAAGCAATTACCGCCACCTGTCCCTATTGTAAGGAATCTATCGCCGGTGCCGCAGCAACGGCCGGTGATAATTTCACTGTTTTAGACTTTTCGGAAATAATCGCTCAGGCAATCTCACGTTAAGGAGGTCGGCAAAATGACGATAACCAGTTTAAATAAGATAACTAAAGAAATTTATGAAGTGCTGACAGACATCGTCGGTCAGGAATACATCTCTGTTGACCCGGCAATATGCGAGGGTTACCGCTCCGGACCGGGCGGGTATGAGAGCGGGCTAGGCTATGAAAGAGTGATGACTTGCATTCCCGGCTGTGTCATCCTGCCCCGCACCACTGAAGAAGTTCAGAAAATCGTCCGGGTCTGTAACCGTTTCAAAGTACCGTACATCCCTTACAGCACCGGTTTTTACGGGCCGCGTTCTCACCCGCATGTCGAGGGGGCTCTATTAATCGATATGAAGAGAATGAACGACTTCGAGATTGACGAGCGTCATCTCTACGCTGTAGTGGGTACGGGTGTTATCTATTCGCAGTTACAGCAGGAGTCATTTAATAAGAACTGCTACGTAGTTATCGGCGGCGGTGGTGCCCAGGCGAGTGTTGTAGCCAATCTAATCGGAGACGGCTGGTCGCCCTTAAGCCACCGCATCGGACTGCCGCACCGGCGTATTCTAGGTACCGAATTCGTTACTCCTGATGGCGAGATAGTAAAAATGGGCTCGCTGGCTACTAGTGATGATTGGTTCTGGGGCGAATGTCCCGGGCCTGACCTACGCGGTATGCTCCGCGGCTTCACCGGGCTGAGAGGATGTTTGGGTATCGTTACCAAAATGGCCGTAAAACTGCTGCCGTTCCAGCCGGAAAAACTCTTACCGTCCGGCATCTCACCGAATACTCATCTGGATTTACCGCCGAAACGGGTGAAATGGATTAACTTCACGGTAACCAGTAAAGACCACCTGCGTGACGCGATGTACGAAATCGCCCAGGCAGAAATCGGCGGTGCCGTTACCAAGGTTCCCCTGTTCTGGAGAGCTTTAGCCAAAGCCAGATGTAAAGAGGAATTCTGGGAGCTGTGGTCGAAGGAAAACGAGCAGACCGTAGCCAGTTTCTTCGTCCTGCGCGTTATGTTGATAGCCTTTACCTCCGAAGCCCAAATGGAGTATGAAGAGCGCGTTTTGGCCGATATCATGAAGAGGCACGGCGCGGAACCGCGCAGCACCAAACCTTCGGATGAGTCTTGGCTTAAGAATGCCGACTCCGCCGGAATGTGGCTCATGACCGGCAGCTACGTCTCCGTCGACTATATCATCGAGACTATCGAACATGCCGTCAAACACGGCCAGAACTATGCTAATCTCAAGAAACACTATACCCCTCCCTTGATGCCGGACTACGGCGATCCGGGTTGGTTCCAGAGTTTCGAGCTTGGTCATCAAGGCTATTCCGAATTCCTGATTTACTGGGACCAGGATGAAAATACCGACGGTGTGGACCATTTCTATCTGGAGACTTCCAAGGAGAACATCAAGAAGCACTTCTATACCTCGTTACTCGGCCCGCACCAGCCGCTCTACCTTACCGGCCCGGCTTTCGGACCTAACTACCATAAGTGGATGCTGGCCTTTAAGGAAGAATTCGACCCGAACTGGGTTTCCCATCCGCCGGTTCCGTTCGCTCATGATGAATTCGTCGACCGGGCTAAGTGGATGAAACCCATGAAGGACTGGCCGGAACCGAAGAATCCGGAATACAAGAAATATACCAGCACCTAATTGGGTAATTTGTTTCATGGGGAGTTAGGGGGCTCTAACTCCCCATGAAACAAGACATATACCGCCATGTACTATGCTAGTAGGGACATTTCCTTACGCTAAAGTGCTGGTCTGTAAATCCCCAAAGCCTGTCCGAATCAGTTTCGATAATATTAAAGGACCTACCCGCGGAACTTAGGAAAAAGACTTAACTGGCAATCAATCGGGTTAAGATTTAATATTCCGTTTAAGCCTTATAAACTTTACACAAGAGTGCCCGGGCATACCAACCACCTGTTAACGGGTCTAACGACTCTTCGTTATTTGCCGTTAATACGTTAGCATTTGATTCCCATAATCCGTGCAGCGATGGCTCAGCACCTGATTTCTCCGGGAACCACCAGCTGGCTTGAACGTTAACTACATTGGGTAAAATACCCTCGTTAAGGCGGGCTCTTTGCTTGATTTTACCCCGGCGTGTCTCAATCCACATCCAATCGCCCTGGTCGATATTCAGTTTTGCAGCAGTCTCCGGGTGAATATCGGCTATAGGGTCGGGATGTCTTTCTCGCATACCTATACCCAGGTGCCGGTATTCGGAATGGAAAAACGGCATAAAATGGCCTCCCGTATTTAATATTAAGGGATACTCTCCGGTTAATTCCGGTGTGCTTACCGGGCTTTCTGCAGGCTCCTCATAGAATGGCAGTGGGTCATAACCCAATTTCTCCAGAACCGTGGAATATAATTCGACCTTGCCGGTAGCGGTAGGAAATCCCCGCTGTTCGTATCCTCTGAACGGTCTGGAATCGGATTTGATAAAACCCATATTGATTAACTGCTCGTAGGTAACACCCAATGGTTTTATTTGGGATTCAATTACTTCTTCGTATGTCTTCCACGGCCAGTATTCGGCCTGCCCCATTCTTGTTCCAAGGTCACGCCAGATGGCATATTCATCCCTTCTTTCGCCTACCGGCGGGATAGACCTTTCGCCGCCGAAGACTACCTCTGAGAAATCCTCGAATGTAGAGCAAAGTGGTTTTTCCAACCAACTGGCGACGGGCAGTACATAGTCCGCCAGTTCCGCCGTAGAGGTCAGCCAATACTCACCGACAACGTGTAATTCCAGATTGGGACTTTTAAAGGCTTCATAAGTAGCTTGAGTGTTAGCCGCCCACATCAGGGGATTGCTGCCCCAAGTAATCATAGCTTTCACCGGATATGGCTTACCGGTTAAAATCGCTTTCCAGATTAACGCTGGTGTGATGCCGAGACGGTGCATCGATGATTCCGGTTCGCCGTAAACCCTCTGAAAATTCGGCGAGGTCAGGTTATAGCCTGCCCAGGACATAAGTTTATATTTGTCAAAACCGAGCTGTCTCTCTTTTACAGCCGGGGTTATTTTATCAAGTAGCTCAAGGTGTGATTCCCGAATAAACCTCTTTCCCTGTATCTCCGGCCCGACGCCGGTGATCAAGTTACCACCGTCATTGTCCAGATTGCCCGTTATCGCCCTGAGGGCAACGCGGGCTTGCTCAACCCTGATACTGTTCCGCCCAATTTGGTCGGTGGCGAGCCCCCGGACGAGTACGGCCGGTTTAGTAGTGGCAAACATCCTGGCTGAATCTATAATATTATTAACAGAAAGTCCGGTAATCTCAGCCGTACGCTCCGGCGGATATTCCTGGACGCGCTCGGCAAGCTTATCGAAGCCAAAAGTCCATCTCTCGACAAATTCCTTATCATACAGACCTTCGTTAATGATAACGTTAAGCCACGCCAGGGCAAGAGCACCGTCCGTACCGGGCCGAAGCTGTAGCCAGATATCGGCCATTTCGGCAACTTTAGTCCGGCGGGGGTCTATCACTATCATCTTGAAACCGCCCTTTTCCCTGCGGCGGTTAATCGAGCCCATCATTCTCGAGGAAGTATCGGCAGGGTTCTGTCCCCATAGCACCAAGCAGTTCGTATGCGAGAGTGCCGGCACCATAAAAATACCGCCGATTAGAGCCATCTGCATGGAATTGCAGTTGAGCATACAACTGATACCGGGATGCGTGATATTCTGCGGGTTACCGAACAGGCTGGCAAAGCGGGAACGCGGCCAGAAGGGACTACCACGGTAAGTACCCTCCGCAAAAACAAGACTCTCGGCGCCGTATTTTGCTTTAATATCGGTCAGTTTTAAGGCTATTTCGTTGAGAGCCTGGTCCCAGGTTATCCGCTGCCACTTACCTTCGCCACGCTGACCAATCCTTTTCAATGGGTGTGTTAAGTGTTCCGGGTGATAAAGCCACTTCGCAGCGTATGCGACTCTTTCGCAGACATGTCCTCGTGATAATGCATTTTCTTTATTTCCCTCCACCTTAGTAACAACACCGTCCTTGATATGCACCAGTACGGCACAGTTAGCAAAACAGAAACAGCAGGCCGCTTTTTTAATTTCTTCCCGACTC
The DNA here is from genome assembly GCA_016927955.1 of Dehalococcoidales bacterium. GTDB lineage: Bacteria > Chloroflexota > Dehalococcoidia > Dehalococcoidales > JAFGLR01 > JAFGLR01. The sequence goes on along the minus strand of JAFGLR010000109.1, from coordinate 18,394 downwards.
AATATCATTCCTCCATTCAAACTCAAGATTTTTATATTATTAACTAATTAAGCAGTTGCTGACAACTTTAAATAACAACAATCAGTACGAACTGTATTAAGTTACTCACAAGTTTCTTTTTCAACGTCTTAAAGACTATATTGTCTGTATAACCCAACTAAAGGGATGAAGGGACCAATTAGTGAAATCCGATTTGCCGTCTATAATTTGACCGATACCGAAACCCTACCCGGGAAAGGGACAACATATCTTCGTTAACTCAAGGGAACTTTTGCGTTTCCTAAGCATAAGGGTTACAATATATCCTGACTGGAAGGGAATCGGGGGAGCTATTCCACCCGAGCTCAATAAAAGCCAGGAAATCATAATAATAAAGGTGTTCCGATTACCAACACCATAGAATAGATAGGGGCATTTTTATTGGATAGGAATTAAGAAAACAGGTTATGTGTTTCATTTCTGCAATTATTTTAGCCGCCGGTGAATCGAAGCGGATGGGAGAATCCAAACTGCTTCTAAAGTGGAGAGGAGCCTCGATTTTTGAAGAGACGGTGGATAATTATCTGGCTTCCGCTGCCAATGAAGTAACCGTCATACTGGGTAATCAGGCTACGGAGATGGAAAAACTAATCGGGGATCGGACGGTTACGGTTGCCATCAATCCCGCCTATGCCAAAGGCATGAGCACGTCCATCGTTATCGGCATTAACGTAATGAGCCCGCGGACTCAGGGTATTATGCTAGCCCTCGCTGACCAGCCGTCGGTTACCAGCCAGACTATCGATAAACTCATCCAGGTATTTCAACTGAGGAAAAAGGGTATAATCGTACCCACCTATCACGGACAGAGGGGGAATCCGGTAATTTTCGATATAAAATACCGCAAAGAATTACTGGCTCTTCAGGGAGACACCGGCGGACGGGATATCGTAGGCCGTTTCTACAATGATATTCAGGAAGTCCCGGTGGAAAACCGCGGCGTCTTAATCGATATCGATACACCGGAGGATTACCGTCGGCAACAGCCGGGGTAGTCAGAACCATCAAAAGGGCGAACCCCTGCACCCTGTTTTCGCTGACTGTGATAATTAATTAATCGTCAGGATTTCCCGAGGCTGATGATATCATTCGGTCAAAAATTAGAAATATCATAAATAAATCTATTTATCCTGTATCCTCGACAAAAGCCTTCTCGAATTGGCTATTGTAAAGAGACGCGTAAAAGCCATTAGCCGCCAGTAAATCGGAATGGTTACCCTGTTCCACAACATCGCCGTCTTTCATCACAAGTATAACATCGGCGTCACGTATGGTAGACAGACGGTGAGCAATAATGAAGCTGGTACGGCTCTGCATCAAATCGACCATAGCTTTCTGGATAAGCACTTCCGTCCGGGTATCAACCGAACTGGTAGCTTCATCCAGTATCAATATCTTCGGATTCGCCAGGAAAGCCCGGGCAATGGTTAAAAGCTGCTTTTGCCCCTGGGAAATATTACTGGTCTCTTCATTCAATTCAAAATCATAACTCTGCGGTAGAGTCCGCACAAAATGGTCGGCATAAGCCATCTTGGCTGCTGCCACTACTTCTTCATCAGTGGCACTCAGCTTGCCGTACCGGATATTTTCCCGGATAGTGCCGTTGAATAACCAGGTATCCTGCAGTACCATCCCGAACATGCTACGAAGGTCTTTCCGGTTAAACCTGGTAATATTTACACCGTCCACCATAATCGAGCCGCTGTCGATATCATAGAAACGCATCAATAGTTTCACCACCGTGGTCTTCCCGGCTCCGGTCGGTCCTACGATAGCAACTTTCTTCCCGGGCTGGATTTCCGCCGAAAAATTGTGGATTACCGGTCGCTGAGAATCGTAACCGAAACGGACATTCTTGAAAGAAACATTCCCGGCGAGGTTTTCCAGCTTAACCGGTGTGGGCGTGTCGGGCAATTCTTCCTCTTCATTCAAAAAATTAAAAATTCGTTCCGCCGCTGCCATCGTAGACTGCAAGACATTGGCTAGATTGGCTATCTGGGCAATCGGCTGTGAAAATGTCCTGATATATTGCACGAAAGCGAGGATATCGCCAACTCCGATAACCGCCCGTACCGCCAAAAAAGCACCCAGAATACTGACGCCGACGTAAGCCAGGTTACCCACGAAATTCATAACCGGCATCATCAAACCGGCCAGAAATTGGGATTTCCAGTAAGAGCCGTAAAGCTCATTGTTTATTCCGTCGAACTGGCGAATGGATTTTTCCTCGCCGTTAAAAGCCTTCATCACTACATGTCCGCCGTACATTTCCTCAACATGGCCGTTGACATGCCCCAGATAATCCTGCTGTTTTCTAAAGTATTTCTGCGATGCTTTAATAATTACACTCACTAATCCGTATGAAATAGGTAGAATCACCAGTGCAACCACCGTCATCAACCAGCTGATAGACAGCATCATCACCAGAACTCCGATAATAGTCGCCAGCGAAGTAATTATTTGGGTCAAGCTCTGAGTCAGCGTCATATTTATAGTATCGATATCATTGACTATATAGGTCTGGACTTCACCATAACTCTTCTTATCGAAATATTTTAGTGGTAGCCGTTTTATTTTCTCCGAAACTCGTTTGCGTAACTCATAAGTAAATTTCATAGCTACGCCAGCCATTATGTAACCCTGCACATAGGCAAAAACGGCACTTAGAACATACAATCCGACCAGAATGAGTGCAATATTACCGATGTATCCGAAATCGATAGTAGCACCGGGAACCTGCATTGCTTTGGCGACCACCCCTTCGAACAGCCTGGTAGTCGCATTCCCTAAAAGCTTAGGCCCGACAATATTAAATGCAGTACTGGCAATGGCGAAGGCTATTACCAAAATTATGGTAAACCGGTAAGGTTTCAAATATGAGATAAATGTTCGCAGTGTCTTCCGGAAGTCTCTGGGTTTCTCAACCAGCATCATTCCGGGATGACCGCCGGGCCCGCCGCCCATCGGACCGCCGCCTTTTCTCGGTGGGGGAGAGTTTTGTCTCATCAGGCCAACTCCTCCGGCGATAGCTGCGATTGGGCTATTTCACGGTAAACATCACAACTTTTTATAAGTTCTTTATGCGTTCCGATACCCGCAATCCTACCGTTATCCATCACCACAATATTTTCCGCTTTCATAATCGTACTGACGCGTTGCGTAACAATAATCACCGTAGCGGTACTGGTTTCTTTTCTCAGGGATTTACGTAATGCGGCATCGGTTTTAAAATCGAGGGCTGAAAGACTATCATCGAAGATATAAATTTCCGGCTTATTAACGAGAGCACGGGCAATGGCCAGACGTTGCTTCTGTCCGCCGGAGAGATTCGTCCCACCCTGAGAGACAGAAGCGGCGTAACCACCACTATCCGTATTAATAAAATCCGCCTGGGCGATGGCCGCATATTTGGCAACCTCTTCATCGGTTGCGTCCTCATTGCCATATCGGATATTACTTTCGATAGTACCCGAAAATAAGACCGCTTTCTGGGAAACGTACCCGATTTTATCACGCAAGTCATGCTGGGTAACGTTCCTTACATCGACACCGTCTACCAGCACCTTTCCGTCCGTTACATCATAAAAACGGGGAATAAGATGTACCAGAGTGGATTTACCGCTACCGGTACTGCCGATAATAGCAGTCGTCTGTCCGGGTTTAGCAGTGAAAGCTATGTTCTTTAATACATAGTCTTCTGCACCGGGATAACGGAAAGACACATTTTGAAATTCTACTTCGCCTTTCGAGCCGCTGTTAAATTGCTGGGGCTGTTTCGGGTCGATGATGGACGGTTTGGTTTCCAGCACCTGAATAATACGGTTGGCAGATACACTGGCACGCGGCACCATGATAAAAACCATAGAAAGCATTAAAAAGGCCATAATAATTATCATGGCATACTGCATAAAGGCCATTAAATTACCCACCTGGGTATTACCGGCATCGACTTGGGAGGCACCTACCCAGACGATAAGCAGCATTACCCCGTTCATCACCAGCATCATTACCGGCATCATAACAGCCATAAGCCGGTTAATAAAGAGGTTGATTTTTGTTATGTCCACATTTGCCGCATCGAATTTACCCTCTTCATGCTTCTGATTATTAAAAGCACGAATAACCATCGATCCGGATAGGATTTCCCGGGTAACCAGACCCAATCTATCCATCAGGTTTTGTATTTTGGTAAATCTGGGTAACGCTAAGACGAAGGCAGTCAGCATCACTAACAATATAGCAGCTACGGCAATACCAATAATCCACAGCATCGAACTATCGGTAGCTATTACCTTGAGAATACCCCCAATACCTATCATCGGAGCGAAAAATGCGATTCGGAAAAGTATTATCATAAGCATCTGGACTTGAGTGATATCATTAGTGGAGCGGGTAATCAAAGAAGCGGTAGAGAATTTATCGAACTCGGTGTTAGAAAAGCTCTCTACCCGTACGAACAGTTTACGACGAAGGTCTCGCCCCAGTCCGGAACCCAATCTTGCCGCTAAAAAGCCTACTGCTACGGCAGCTACTATTGCAGCAAAGGTCAGTAAAAGCATCAAACCCCCGATACGAAGCATATAAGCCGTTTGAATACCGGAAATATTAAAACCTATCGCCTTATATTCGGCGATAATATAAGTGATTGCGTACTGCTTAACCATACTAATGGGAACAGCATCCAGCTTGGCGGTAATCATTTCTCGAACATAGTTAAGCTGCTCCGGAGGTATTTGAGACAGCACGGTAAACGGGTCAACTCCGGACGGTATTTGCACAAGAGTACCGGCGAAAATGGTCGAACCGGCCGTTTCGATAGTAGTAACTACCGCCAAATACCGGCCGAAAATTGCATCCAGCTTTGCTATCTGAGTTTTATCATTCGTATTTAATTTATATATAGGCTCTGCCGCCAGCTGAGGATATGATTTTAAATAACCGGTATATTCTGCTTCGTAAAGCGTCTCTTTATCCAGCAAAATATAATTTTCCGTTACCTCAGTTTTTTCACTTTCCGTCATAAAAAGCACTACTTTAGAAAATTCACTGCTGCGGATAGCCTGCGGCACGGTGTTTTCGATACCGTTTTGCTGTATTCCCACATTGACGATATTTGCCATATAGCCGGGTAAAGCCAATTCGCTCATCGCCTGGCCAAAAAGTAGAATCAATATTGCAATGATAGACCAGGTATAAGGTTTAAGGTGTTTTATCAGTTTAAGCATATGTATTGCGTACCTTGTAAATATTCAAACTCTAATAATTTTTGGCTGCCCTGGTTGTTTGGAATAGTTGGTTATCTGTGATCAAATCCCAGACACCGTTTATTTATGTCTTTTTTCAAACGCAGCGAATAACGCTGAAAACCCTTTAAATAAATGGTCGAGTTCCCGTTCATCCAAAGATGAAAGCAACTTGGTCATATGCCCGACTCTATTTTCTTCCAAATTTGTGATTATTTTTTTACCTTTTTCCGTTGGTTGTAATAAAGTTATACGTCTGTCTGCCGGGTTTTCTGCACGCCTTACCAATCCCTGGACGATAAGTCTATCAACCACCCCGGTGACATTAGCCGGCGTGACCCCCAAAATATCAGATAGTTTTTTAGAATTGGCATCCGTAGTTTTTACAATGTACATCAGGCTTTTAAATTGTACCGCCGTCAACCCCATTTTCATCCAGCGCGGAAACCTCTGTTGCTGCATAATCCCATTGAATTTACGCTCTAAATCCAATATCCCGGCTATAATTTCCCGCTTTCCCATAATCCAGCCTTTTTACTTCCGTTCCGTAACGGTATTGCTTAAGTAAATGTATATATTTTATTTGATGTAAACCAATTTTGTCAAATTCCCCGCATTTACTTCAGTGCTATATCTTGGGCAGCTTTAGCCGGAGAGATAGTGCTACCTGACCGGGATTGAAAGCTGCTACGCCAACCCAGGCTATCGCCGCAAAGGCAGGATTCTTGTTCACTTCCGCTCCTATCAGCAAAACCGTGCGAGCAATTAACATCGAAGCGGGTCTTGAATCGGCATCCAATTATATCTTATTTATAGCGCGATACTTCTGATACTATTTAAGCGTTTAAAATCCCGTTTTTAGATACTATCTCATCGATTTGGCGGTGCAAGTCGGCTAACGATGTGTCATTGCTCAACGAATAATCAGCTTGGTTTTCCGCTTCACTAATCCTGAATAGCTTCTCCTCATAATCTTCCTGTTGGGAAAACTGCTCGTAGGATACCGGGTCGCGGCCTTCCGCCCGCTTCACCATTCGGGCAAAACGCAACTGCGGGTCGGTAACGTAAACACGGAATAAAATAAAATTCTTCCCAAAGATATTTTTCAATATAGTCACGTCATCCAGGGAACGGATACCGGTTATTCCGGCCACCGGCCAACCGCTCTGTTTTAATTTGTCCGCCAGCATTTTAACGAAGCAACCTTTACCGAATTCGTCGAAATACCGGGAGGATATTTTACCCAGGTTTTCCCGTGTCGGTTCGGCGCCCTCTTTGGCAGCGATACTGCGGACGATATCGCCGGTCGAAAGAAAGGGAACGTTATAAGCAGATTTAAGATATTTTAAAACTTCATCCTTACCCGAGCCATTTTGCCCGACGGCGCCGATTATTTTCATGTTTATTCCTGACTCCTGATTGTTAAATCCCGGATTTCTTGTGAATTACCCTGTGCCAAAAGCACAGGACGTCTTACCACCATAATAATATTACGGCAATTCATCTCTACGGCAGAGACCGTAGAGTGTTCTTGCTGAATTTATAAATTAGACGGGGACATCAATGAATATCCGGGTACCCTTATTAACTTCGGAATGGATACTGACATGGCCCCCAAGCAAATGAGCTCTTTCTTCCATACCTACTAAACCCAGACGCCCTTCTCTCGGGAGCTCCCCGACTTCTCCGGCAAGCTGAAAACCTTTACCGTTATCCGTTACCGATATTCCTATTTTTACCGGAGCAAATTCTATATTCACGTCAACTTCCGTGGCAGCAGCGTGTTTTTCAACATTTCGTAACGCTTCCTGTACGATACGGAAAATCGCCAGTTCTACATGCGGGGCCAGGCGCCGCTCGGTGCCGTTAATTGACAATCTGGTAGCCACCTGGGTACGCACTTCCATATCACTCGCCAGCCAGCGTAATGTTGCCATTAAACCAAGATCATCCAGCATAGGCGGGCGTAAGTCATGGCTAAAACGCCGTACCCCCTGAAGGGCATTTCTGATATGGTCTCCCAAACCTTTTAAAAACGCCGTGGTTTCCGCCGAAATATTTGTCGAACTACGTAAAAAATTATCGACCTGCCTTGTCAGAACATATAAAGCCTGAGCGGTATCATCATGCAGGTCGCGGGCAATACGGTTCCTTTCCTCTTCCTGAGTACGGGTTATCTGTTGTACATAATGCCGCAGGTTATCCTGCATACGCCTTTCTTTGGTAACATCACGGGCCACGTGCTCGAAAACAGGAGGCTCGTCCGTATGTTTAACAAGACTAGTTGAAACCATTAAAATAACTTCTGCTTTATCTTTTCTAATCAGTTTTTGCTCATACGGCTGCTGTAAAGGTTGCCCGACCAATAATATCCGCCTTACCCGCCGTGCCGTCTCCAATCCCTCAGCATCCAGAAATAGGCGAATATCGGAACCAATCATAGTTTCGACCTTGTCGCCCATAAGCTCTACTGCAGCACGGTTAGCCACGGTCACCCGTCCGGATAAATCGTTAGCCCAGATAGCATCGCTGGCACGTTCGAAAAGCCGGCGATATTTACCCTCGGACTTGGTCAGTTCATCCATAGTTTGCCGCTGCATGCCATAAAGACGGGCGTTTTCAATAGCCACGGCAATTTGAGTACCGACGGCAGACATTAAATCGATCTCGTATTGGGAGAACTGGCGAGGCCGCCGCATCGCCACACAAATTACGCCGCTAACCCTTTCCTGGTAAACCATCGGTACGATTAATTGCACCTGGATACGCATCCTATGGAATGCAGTATCGGCATCTTGGGTGCTGTGTTTCGCACTTTCCGTCACTATCGGACTGGCAGTCCTGGCAACTTCGCCATAAACTCCTTCACCGAATTTAAGCCGGCCGATATCCTCAACGAATTCATCGGAGACACCATCTTGAGCGACTAATTGCAAATCTTCGTTCTTTCCGTCTGCCACAAATAGCAGAGTTATTTCCGTAGACATTAGTTCGCTGACTAAACGAACGGCCTTTTGAAATACTCCCTTTAATTCCAACGAATTATAGAGAGTAGTGGAAATGGTATTGAGTATACTAAGCCGTTTTTCACTGATAGTAAGAGCATCTAAATTATGCTGTAGTATTCTACGTGTTTCATCCAGGTCTCTAGCTACTCTATCGGCACGGTCGCGTTCCCGTCTTATCAACCAGAGTAAGAAACACACCGTTAAACCTACAGCAATCATTGCTACCAGTTCCAGAACGGAGTCTAATACAAACGGAGTAAAAAAAAGAATCCTGGGTAAACTAACCAATAGTGAAGCAAGAGTTACGGAAAACCCCGCAGTCACCCCGAAAATCCAGTTAGCGTATATAATGGGTATTAAAAGCAATAACCGGTCAAAGCTATGACGAGTTAAACCCCAGTGGTAACTGGGGAATGTGGTTCCGGCAATCCCCATCATTTCCACATATTGCAGCAGACTGATAGCGGTAAAAAGTGCAAATATAATCCATAAATGAGGATTACGTAAAGTCTTCATAAATCAATCTTCGAGGAAAATTATTTTAAGGAATATCCTTCAAGCTGAACCAGTCGCGTTTAAGCCCGTAAATAATAGCCTCGGAACGGGAACCTACGCCAAGTTTATTAAAGATACCTCTCATATGAGCCTGTACGGTACGCAGACTGATAGTTAGAGTCTCAGCGATATCTTTATTACTTTTTCCGGAAATAGCCAGCTTGAGTACTTCCATCTCACGGTCGCTCAGGCCTTCAGCAGGAGTCTCCGTTTGTTTCGCGACCGGTGTTTTACACCGGTCAATTAGTTTTTTCATCACGGTGGGATGCAAAACCGGTTCCCCATTGTAGACCGCACGGATGGCTCCGACCAGTTCATCGCCGGAGACATCTTTCAACAAATAGCCGGCCGCCCCGATTTCTAAAAGATTAAAAATGTACTCGTCGTAGTCATAACCGGTGAGAACCAGTATGGTTGTCGACGGAGCTATTTGTTTAATTTTCTTTGTGGCTTCGATACCGTTCATACGCGGCATGGCCACATCAATAATGACTAGGTCCGGTTTCAATTCACTGACAAGCTGAACGGCTTCGTAGCCATTGCTGGCCTCACCGACCACTTCCATATCGGACTCGTTATCCAGGAGCTGCCGCGTTCCCTGGCGTAAAATGATATGGTCATCAGCCAGAATAATTCTTATTTTATTTAAAGTTACCATTGCTTATATTGTAGCACTAATAAAAGAATCCATAAATAGTTATGTAAGGGCAAACTATTTTTTCGGGTGAGTATTTAACGGTAAATCTTCTGGTTTACAGCCATTTATACCTTGAGGACTAGGTATTATTGCCTAATGCCTTACGTTTTTACGCAGGTTACAATAACAAGTTTACGTAATGAAAAAATATCAAAATATCAGTATTTAAACGGATGATAAGAAGCCTTATTTTTGGTTTAATGTTTGTGGATGGTAGAAAGGAACTATCCAGGGAGGCAAAAAAATGAATCGAAAAGTTGTCGAACAGGTAGAGGAAATTTTAAGAGGGTCGGTTACCGCCGAAGAGTTAGCGGAAATCGAGAGGGTAGTCAGAGACGCTAAGGGAAATATCTTAATAGAAGACGACCTTGGTATCTGGGAAGGAAAAACTCCGTGCTGGGAAATGTGCACCTGCCCGCAAACACTACGACAAGAATGCCCGGCTTTTAAAAACCGTAATCTCCACTGCTGGGAAGTCGAAGGGACTTACTGCAAACTGGATGATTATGGGGCAACCGGCCGCGATACCAGCATCTGCCAGGTATGCCGTGTCTACAAGAGATTTGGTAACGGTAAAAATATCGATATTAAACTATGCGGTCAGGGATTCAACCCGACATTCGCTAATCAGGCTGTGAAGAACGGTTCTAAATAAAGTCCCTATGACCTTATTGTCGGGGTGTTAACTAACTCAACTTCATTACCCTGTATAATAAGTAGGTTTTGGGAAAGACGCAGAGAGGACTTAATCCCGTGACCTCATGGTCGGTATTAAAAGTTAGGTAGAATAATATTTATGAAAACACGAGTCCAACAACTCGAAGAAATAATTAAAGGTGCTACTACCCCGGAAGACCTTGCTGAAATCGAACGTCTTGTCGGACTTGCCAAAGGCAGAGGCATCGGATACGGCGGGAAGGTATTTAGTGATATTCAGAAGGTTATTGATGAGACCGGGGGCAAAGCGGGGGCCTTAATCCGTGTGCTACAACAAGCACAGGGCTTAATCGGCTACCTGCCGACACCGGTTATCGCCACTATTTCCCGGGACTTAAAAGTGCCGCTCAGCGAAGTTTACGGTATCATCAGCTTTTACCATTTCTTCTCGATGAAACCCAAGGGGAAGTATGTCGTCCAGGTATGTATGGGAACGAGTTGTTACGTTAAGGGCGGCGACAGGATACTGGAAGTTTTAAAGAGGGACTGGGACCTCGACCCGGGCGGTATTACCCAAGACGGCCGGTTTTCGCTGGAAATTGTTCGCTGTTTAGGTGCCTGCGGGCTGTCACCGGTAATTGCCGTAGGAACTGATATTCATGGCCGGGTTAAACCGGGTAAAGTCAGTGATATCTTAGACTCGTACGACTAGAGGAATTATATGGTTGAAAAATTACAGTCGGTAGCTGACCTTGAGCAGCTATACCAAAAAGCCGGTGCCAAACAGGCACAACACGAGGCAAATATCCAGGTAAAGGTACACCTCGGGAGTTGCGGTATTGCCTCCGGTGCCGATAAGGTCTTGAAAGCCTTTGAGCAAGAACTTGAAGTCTTGAAATCGCATACTAAAGGCGAGGCCGCACCTGATCTTGAAAAAATAGAAATACAGAAAGCCGCCTGTATCGGTCTCTGCGGCGTCGAACCTACCGTCACTGTTTTAATCCCCGGTCAGGAAAAGACGGTCTATTACAATATCGATGAAGCTAAAACAAAGCGCATCTTTAAAGAGCACTTATTACAGGGAACTCCAGTTAAGGAATGGCTTGTTGATTTAAAATCGCCCCGTATTGCCCTCCAGGAGATCCGCGTCTTACATAATCAGGACCTCGACCCATTAGATATAGAGCAATACATCTCGCGCGGCGGTTATATGGCGCTGGGCACAGCGCTGTCCCGGATGAAACCGGAAGAGGTTATCGAAGAAGTGAAAAAAGCCGGTTTACGCGGCCGTGGTGGTGCCGGTTTTGCCGCTGCTACTAAGTGGGGCTTTGTCCGCAGTGCCATAAGCCCGGAAAAATACGTAGTCTGCAACGGTGACGAAGGCGACCCCGGGGCATATATGAACCGGGCAGTTCTGGAAGGCAACCCCCACTCGATTATCGAAGGTATGGCTATCGGGGCGTACGCTATCGGTAACGTAAAAGAGGGGTTTGCTTATGTACGTGCCGAATATCCCCTGGCGATTGAAACCCTGAGTCATGCCATTGCCCAGGCAAGGGAATACGGACTACTCGGTAAAAATATTCTGGGTACTGATTTTGAATTTAGCATCGACATATTCCCCGGTGCGGGAGCATTTGTTTGCGGTGAGGAAACCGCTTTATTAACCTCCATTGAGGGGAAACGCGGTAATCCCCGCCAGCGCCCCCCCTTCCCGGCTAATCCGGGCGGAGGTCTCTTCGGTAAACCGACAACGATTAACAACGTAGAAACATGGTCGGACGTACCGGAAATTATCTTACGGGGTTCCGGCTGGTTTACCGGCGTCGGTAATGAAAAGAGTAAAGGCACCAAGACCCTCTGTCTGGTTGGGAAAGTCAACAATCCCGGATTGGTAGAAGTACCGCTGGGGACTCCGCTGGGCAAACTTGTCTTCGATATCGGGGGAGGCATACCTAACGGTAAGAAATTTAAAGCAGCTCAGCTCGGCGGACCTTCCGGCGGCGTCATTCCGGCCGAACATATCAACACGCCTATCGACTATGAATCTGTCGCCGCACTCGGGGCAATAATGGGCTCCGGCGGTGTCGTTATTATGGATGAAAGCTCCTGTATGGTCGATGTTGCCAAGTTCTTCCTCCAGTTCACCCGTGAAGAATCCTGCGGTAAATGTGCTCCCTGCCGTGCCGGAATTCCGCAATTGCTGGAGATACTGGAGAAAATTAGCCGCGGCGAAGCTGAAATGGCCGATTTGGACACATTGACCGACCTGGCGGAAATGGTTACCTCAGCGTCGCTTTGCGGTTTGGGGCAGACGAGTGCCAACCCGATACTGACTACACTCCGGCATTTCCGGGAAGAATATGAAGCTCATATTATAGATAAAAAATGTCCGGCAGCGGTTTGCCGGGGCCTGTTTAAAGCACCCTGCCAGCACACCTGCCCGGTGGAACTGGATATTCCCGGTTATGTCAGCTTTATTAAAGAAGGTAAATTTACCGAGGCTTATACTCTGATTAAACAAAGGAACCCGCTACCGGCCATCTGCGGGCGGGTCTGCCATCACCCTTGTGAATCCAAATGTAACCGCAACCAGGTAGACGAAGCCGTCGCTATCCGCGACCTGAAACGCTTCGCTGCCGATTTTGTCTTCGATAATAATATTAAAATTCAACAAAAGACACAGGACAAGAAAGCTGAAAAGATAGCGGTTATCGGTGCCGGCCCGGCTGGTCTTTCCGCCGCTAATGATTTGGCTCTGGCAGGCTACTCCGTAACCATTTTCGAAGCTTTGCCCGTCGCCGGCGGTATGCTGGCGGTAGCTATCCCGGAATACCGGCTGCCGAAAAACATCCTGCAGAAAGAAATCGATGACATTAAAGAATTAGGTGTCGAAATCAAACTAAACTCGCCGGTTAAAGATGCTACAGGATTATTAAAAGATGGGTATCAGGCCGTCTTCATTGCTACCGGGGCTCATCAGGGTATGAAAATGGGTATCCCCGGCGAAGAGTTAACAGGCGTGTATGACGCCATCGAATTTTTAAGGAATATAAACCTCGGAAATCCGGTCGAGCTTGGCAAACGTGTAGCCGTCATCGGCGGCGGTAACTCCGCTATCGACTCGGCCAGGGTAGCTGTCCGCAAAGGGGCAGAGGTACACCTGGTTTATCGCCGTGAACGCGGTGATATGCCCGCTATCGATGAAGAAATTAAAGCCGCAGAGGAAGAGGGAGTTAAATTCCATTTCCTTTCTAATCCGGTAAAAATTTTAGGGACTGCTAATGTTAAGGGATTAGTAATTACCCAAATGGAGTTAGGTGAATTCGACCGTAGCGGACGTAAAGTCGCCCGGCCGGTTGCCGGTTCGGAAACACAAATAGAAGTAGACACGGTTATCGAAGCTATCGGACAGCGGCCGGACACCTCAATCATTAAAGGTGAAGGCACGGTTATTGCTGCCGATAAGCGTACCCTGGCAACCGCCCAACCGGGTATTTTTGCCGGCGGTGATGCGGTAACCGGTCCGCAAACAGTAATCGAAGCTATCGCTCAGGGACAGCGTGCTGCCTCTTCCATTAAGCGTTACTTAAAAGGGGAGGCACTTTCACCGAGAATTTCACGGGATGGTTATGAACCGATTGCCATCCCCCAGACTGCCCCTACCGATGAAGAAACTAAAGAAAAAGCCCGCATCATCGAAGCCGAAATACCGGTAAAAGAGAGGCTGGTTTCCTTTAAAGAAGTATCGTTAGCCTATACGCCGGAAGAAGCCCGGCAGGAAGCTGCCCGCTGTTTGAGATGCGACCTGGATGTGGGAGGATAAAACCTATGCCGGAAATTACCCTGACCGTTAACGGTCAGCTAATAAAAGGAAAAAAGGGGGACACGGTCCTGACCGTATGCCGGGCAAACGGTATCGATATCCCTACTTTATGTCATCTTGAAGGAACTAACGATGTCGGAGCCTGCCGCCTTTGCGTCGTGGAAATACAGGGAGAGCGGCGCCCGACACCCGCCTGTACCTATCCTGCCCGTGACGGACTGGTCATTCAGACTCATACACCGCAGTTGGAAAAATACCGCCGTCAGATACTTGAATTAATGTTCGCCGAGCGAAACCATTTCTGTATGTTCTGCGAGCAGAGCGGCGATTGTGAACTGCAGGCGCTGGCTTACCGCTACCAGATGGATAATGTCCGGTTCCAGGGGCTCTTCCCCAAACTACCCGTGGATACTCTAAGCAAATCCCTGGTCATCGACCACAACCGCTGCATTCTTTGCGGGCGCTGTGTGAGGGCCTGCCGGGAAGTCGCCGGAGTACGGGTGCTGGATTTCGGCGGCCGGGGTTTTCAGACTATGATAATCGCTGATATCAATCAATCGCTCGGGGAGTCTTCCTGTACTCTTTGCGGTGCCTGTTTACAAGCCTGCCCGACCGGTGCACTTATGAGTAAGCCCAGCCTGTACAGAGGAAAAACTAAAGATTGCCGGGTATTGCCTTCCGTCTGTCCCGGCTGCGATATCGGCTGTGACATCAATGTAATGGTTAAAGACAATAATCTGGTACGTATCGAAGCACCGGATATGACATCACCCCGCGGGTCTCTCTGCCGTATCGGCCGCTTCGACTTAGTGAGTGAATCGCGCCCCAGAATTACTTCTCCGATGTTACGTAACGCTGAAGGTAAGCTGGTGGAGTGTTCGCTGGATGAAGCTATTACCACAATTTCTCAAAATTTTGCTAAGTTAGACAATAAATACGGTGGTCTTATCTCTACCCGTTGTACTGATGAGTCAATAAAAGAATTGTGCAACGTTGTCACTCAGGTTAATAAAAAGAACATCGTCGATACTCTGGATGGAGCCGATTGCCGCCTGATTTCCTCGGCGATTATCGGATATAATAACGCCAAACAATTTCCGGTTATCTCCCCTGACATCGAGGGTATTTTAAAAGCAGACTGTATTCTGGTGGTCGGCGATGATATCGACAATACGCATCCGGTAATTGGAACTCTAATCAGGAGAGCCGTAACCCAGAATCGCGCTAAATTAATTATTATCAATGCCGATAAAGACGTCCTGCCGCTCTGGTCCGATGTCTGGTTGAAACCGGTTGCCGGTACGGAGCGGACGCTTATTAACGGTCTGTCCCGGTTGATAATGAACGGTAAACCCAAAGCCGCCGTGAAAAAGGAATTAGCCAGTACCCTGAATTTATATGAACCTCAGAAAGTCACTGAGAAAACCGGCGTAGCGGAATCTCAGCTAAAGGCAGCGGCTGAACTGCTCAGCCAGTCTGAAAATAGCTTTGTTATTTCCGGTCACCAATCACCTACCGAAAATGATACCGATACGGTTACCGGATTGCTTAATCTGGCTTACCTCCTGAAAAAAGATGATACCGACAACCTGAACATTCTGTTAATGAAACAGAACGTGAACAGCCGGGGAGCCTGGCAGCTCGGTATAGCCGACCGGGATATCAAAATTAACCTGCCGCGCGGGCTTTATTTATTACTCAGTGATGACACTTTATCCGACGAGTGGCTGACCTGGTTGCAAAAGATTAACTTCCTGGTTTTACAGGCCAGTTATTATTCACCGGCGGTAGAAACCGCGGATGTTATCTTGCCTTCACGAACGTGGGCAGAGCGGGGCGGTACTTACTACACCACCGACGGGCGCACAGTAAAGGCCGAACCGGTATTGCAGCCGCGTTTCGGGTTACCTGCCGATGAAGAAGTCCTGCAGAAACTGGCCCAAAATATTAAGACGCCGGGCCGGAGTTAGAGGTGCGATATGGCAAAAGTTAAAGTTCAAACCGCCTGGCTGGACAGTTGTGCCGGCTGTCATATGTCTATGTTGGATTTGGATGAGGCTTTAATCGGTCTGGCAGAGAAATTAGAATTCGGTTCCAGCCCGATAACGGATATTAAACACTTTTCCCCCTGTGATTTAGGAATTATCGAAGGCTCTATCAGCAACGAGCATGATGAGGAAGTAGCCAAAGATTTACGGGCTAACTGTAAAATCCTTTTAGCTTTAGGTGATTGTGCCTGTTTCGGCGGTATAAATACTATGCGTAATCTTTTCTCCGACCAGGACATTCTCTCCCGTTATTACGCTACCGAAAGCACATCTAAAGGGGGTGCCGTCCCAACCTCACCGGAGTTACCGAAGCTGACTAAAGTAAGACCTTTAAACCAGGTAATAAAGGTCGATTGTTACGTACCCGGCTGTCCGCCCAAAGCAGGTGCGATATTGTACGCTTTGACCGAGTTGCTCGAAGGCCGGATTCCGGTTTTGCCCGGCGAAATAATGCGTTTTGATTAAACCTTAGAAGGTAATTATATGACGAAGAAAATAGTAATCGAACCGGTTACCCGTGTCGAAGGTCACGGTAAGGTAACTGTTTACCTCAATGACCGGGGTCACGTGGATAAAGCCCACCTGCATATTACCCAGGTCCGCGGCTTTGAGAAGTTCTGCGAAGGCCGCATGTTTAATGAAATGCCGGTAATTACCCCGCGTATTTGCGGTATCTGCCCGGTAAGCCATCACCTGGCGGCCGCCAAAGCCTGTGATGCCATCTTAGGCGTTAAATTAACGCCTACGGCAGAAATGCTCCGCCGCTTGCTTCACCTGGCCCAATACGTCCAGTCTCATGCGCTGCATTTCTTTTACCTGGCCAGCCCCGACCTGTTGTTCGGCATGGAATCCGACCCGGCCACCAGAAATATTATCGGTGTTATCGGAGCCCATCCGGAACTGGCTACAAAAGGCGTCCGGCTGCGTGCCTTCGGGCAAAAAATTATCGAAATGCTGGGTGAGAAACGGGTACATCCCAACGCTGCGATTCCCGGCGGTATGAACAAAGCCCTGTCACCGGAAAACCGTGCGCTTATCACCGGACAGATTGATGAAATCATCGCCGACTCTCTACTGGCGGTCAACCTGGTGAAAGATTTCGCGGCGAAGAATATGCCCTTGATGGAGAGTTTTAGCCGTTTTGATTCCAATTATTTCGGACTGGTTGACGATAAAGGCAACGTCGAATATTATGACGGTATGCTAAGGTTAAAAGACCAGAACGGTATCGTACTGGAAGATAAGGTCTCGCCGGCCAACTACCTGTCCCTCATCGAGGAAAAGGTGGAAGACTGGTCTTATTTGAAATTTCCTTATTATAAAAAACTTAGCTACCCCGCCGGAATGTACCGCGTCGGGCCGCTGGGACGTTTGAACACCGCCGACGGCTGCAGCACTCCGTTAGCCGATAAAGAATTCAAGGTATTCCACCAGCTGGGTAAAAACGGCGTCGTCACCGGTTCGCTGTTCTTCCACTTAGCGCGGATGATTGAAATGCTGAATGCAGCGGAGGGCATTAAAGAACTGGTGGAGAACGACCTTATTTGCGGCAAGGATATCTGGACAAACTCCGGTATCACCAACGAAGAAGGCATCGGCGTTATCGAAGCTCCTCGCGGTACGCTGATTCACCATTATCAGGTCGATAAATCAGGAGCTATCCGTAAAGTGAACTTGATTGTCGCTACCGGCCATAATAATCTGGCCATGAACCGTACTGTTTATGACATCGCACGGGAATATATCAAAGACGGTAAAGTTACCGAAGGTATTCTTAACCGTATCGAAGTAGGCATACGCTGTTACGACCCGTGCTTCTCCTGCTCCACTCACGCTCTCGGACATATGCCGATGGAAATGACTATCTGCGAAGCGGACGGTAAAGTCCGGCAAGTATTAAGGAAATAAATGAAAACCCTCGTGCTGGGTATCGGTAACGATATCCTGGGCGATGACGCAGTCGGCATTCACATTGCCCGGGAAGTTGCCCGGCAAATCGGCCCGGAGCAAGCCGAGGTAAAAGAGACCGGAGCTACCGGTCTTAATCTGATTGACATCATATCCGGCTACGATAGGCTTATCGTAGCCGATGCTATTTTAACGAACAAAAAAACCGGCAACGGTAAAATCCACCGCCTCGAACTGAAAGACCTCAACGAAATAGACGGCTCGATTTCCCCTCACGAGGCCGGTTTACGCAATACCATCGAGTTAGGCAAACAGCTTTTCCCCGGTACCATGCCGCAGGCAGTAATTATCTTCGGCGTCCAGATTGAGGACGTATCCGAAATTTCCGTAGAAATGTCCCCCGAAGTTAAAGC
>JAFGLR010000011.1 GCA_016927955.1 Dehalococcoidales bacterium | reverse complement strand
TGGTGACGCTAATGACCTGCGGCTCTTTTCCGAAGAACAGACTATAACTAACGTGGAAGCCTTCGTGGAGCAGATCGAAGAGTCAAAGTAAACACCGGTATCCATTGGTATTGAAGATAATTGGAGATAATGATAAATTCAGGTATTGACACTAATGGCGCAAATTAATTTGAAAGGTGCGTTGTTTAAGCGTTAAGCTTCGTTAATATTGCGGATATATCGGGAAACAACTAACTCTTACTATCGAACTATTCGATAGTAAGAGTTAGTACTTTTTTGTAATGTTTTTTAGCTGTTAGTATTCCTTTGTCACCTAAGATCAATTGGTATATAAAATTAAGTTATATTAAAGATGGGGAAGTATTTAATTTTCCCCAGAATGCTTAAACACATTAAAAACGGGAACGTACTGGAGTTTATCGAATAATGCAGTTTGCTGTAAATAGCTGTAGTGCTGGAATTAACCCTTTCTATTCAAATAGTAATTCGGGGATTATTCCGAATAGCCTGCTTTAAGGGATTCGAGCCATACTATTTTAATTTAAACTAATTAGTAACTGTCTTACTGGATATGTTATTCTATATTTATCGAAAAAGGTACTTTGTTTGTCGGATTATTTGTTCCGTCTCCAGTCAAAGGAGAGGAAATAACTCTGGTAATTGATATTGTCACGCAGGTAATATAATGCAGGAAGCGACGGATAAACTGACCGAACTCAAGTCCAGGGTTGCCCTGGCGATGGTGCATCTTTGACGTTGCCGGCAAAGAGAAGAATATTACCGCCCTTGAAAAACAATCCGTCCAGCCTGATTTCTGGTCCGACCAGAATAATGCCCAGTCTATCATGCGGAAAATCGCCGCGCTGAAAAAGACGGTAGAAAAATGGCGAGGGCTGGAGAAGCAACTGCTCAGTATCACCGACAATCTGCAACTGGCCCAAGAAGAAGCCTCTTTCTTCGAAGAAGTCCAACAGGAAATAGAGGCTTTTGCCGAGGAATTAGACCAGATAGAGCTTGAACTGGCTTTCAGTGGTGAATACGATTCCCGTAATGCCATTCTTTCCATTAAAGCCGGTGCCGGTGGTACGGAATCGCAGGACTGGGCGGAGATGCTGATGCGGATGTATTTAAGATGGGCGGAACGGCGCGGCTACACGGCGGAAATCCTGGAAGTTTCCCCCGGTGAGGAAGCCGGGATAAAAAGTGCCACAATTAATATCAGCGGTGAATACGCCTGTGGTTATTTAAAATCGGAACACGGCGTACATCGTCTGGTAAGACTTTCCCCCTTTGATGCCGACCATGCCCGCCATACTTCCTTTGCCCTGGTGGAAATTATGCCGGAAGCGGAGGGTGATGTCGATGTCGAAATCAAGCCGGAAGATATCAAGATCGAGACCTTCCGTTCCAGCGGTCCCGGCGGTCAGCATATGCAGAAGACCAGCAGTGCCGTGCGTATCACTCATTTTACCTCCGGGCTGGTGGTGAGTGCTCAGAGCGAGCGCTCGCAGTTCCAGAATAAAGACTCGGCGATGAAAATTCTTCGTTCACGTCTGCTGGAACAGGAACTGGAGAAACAGGCGGAGGAAAGGGCTAAAATAAAAGGGAAACGGATTAATGCCGGCTGGAGCAACCAGATTCGGAGCTATGTCCTGCATCCCTATAAAATGGTGAAAGACCACCGAACTGACTACCAGACAGGGAATACGGAAGCCGTGCTGGACGGCGATCTCGATGAATTTATCCAGGTTTATTTACGTTCAATTATAGGCACGGAGGAGTAAAAATGAAAAGATTTATTTTGGTCGGACTTATTATCCTGGTGCTGGTCGGGCTAACGGCTTGCGAGACAACCACAGTGACGGTAACTTCAACTCAAGAACAACAGGCTCAAATCAACGAACTGACCTCGGAGCTTAACGACCTGCAATCCCAAATGGATGCTTTACAGGGAAAGTACGATACCGACCTTGGCGCATCTCAGGGGCAAATAGATGATTTAAACGCCCAACTGGCTGTTTTGCAAACTGAATACGATGCACTCCAGGAGCTTTATGATAATCTGGTATCCGGGGGTAGCAGCGGGTTACGGAATCCCTCCTGGACGGAACTCAAAGCTTTCATAACTCAGGATAAGACCGACGAGATTCCTTATAACTTAAAGACCTTCGCCTGTGCCGGTTTCGCGACACTAGTTCGCGACAATGCCCATGCTCTGGGATTCCGGGTAGCTTTTATTCAAATTTCATTTTCAGCCGGCGCCGGTCACGCTTTTAACCTTTTCCAAACCTCCGATTACGGGGCAACCTACATAGACTGTACGGGAGTTGAAGCAGGCAAAAAAAGCGATAAGGTAGGGTATGTTAAAGTCGGTCAATTATACGGGACGATCGACCTCAATTGCGTGAAAGCGGAATATATTTCCTGCGATGGTGACCCGGAGGATTTCTGGCAGGTATTGACTTACGAGACCTCAGATAATCCCTTCGCTTATGAGTATTATACAGAATATGTTTCCCGGCAGGCTTTTTTAAGTGCCACGATTCAAGATTATAACAGTGCGGTCGGGGAATATAACAGCCACTCCGGTGGCTGGACGCCCGCTCAATTAACCGCCTGGAACAATAATATCAATGCCCTGAAAGCGGAATTAGGCACGTCATGGATATCTTTGGGATATGTGAACAACGTCGAGACTTATTGGGGGAACAATTAACGAAAGACTCCTTTACCGTTCATGATTTACCCACCACGGAGCATCCGAGAAAGCGTCTGTATAAATTTGGGGCGGAGGTACACTCTCCGCCCAGGAAATCTTGGCACTTATACTTGGCAGCGGTGCCGGAGAATCAGTGATGTTCACTGCCCAGAGATTACTCAGCCGGTTCGGTATTCCGACAGGAGCTACAGCGTCTTTGGTCAATGTTGTCGATGACCGTCCTTCCGACGATTGCACACTTTCTATCAAGGATATCGAACTGACCAAGCGGCTTTTTGAGGCGGGTGAGATTATCGGTATCGATGTCCTGGACCACCTCATTATCGGGAAACGGTCTCACCTGAGCCTGAAAAGTGAAGGACTGTTATAATTTCCATTCGTAATACCTATCTTGTGCTTCTTATCATTCATCCGGTAAATAGTACCTAAATGCCAGATAAATGATACGCCCGGTACTGCAGAATGAACCGGTTATATCTTGTTTGAGGCCTTGACTGATGTCAGAATTTATTCAAGATGGTGATGCTGTTAAATGAGACCGGGTGATATCGTATGAAAACATATCTTATCCCTGTGATATTGTGCCTGATTATGGTATTTGGGTTCTGTTCTTGTAAAGAGTCCGTAGAGATGGCTACGGCTGACAGTGTATATGCAGCAACCGAAGATTTACAGATACAGGTTAACAATCTAAATAGTATGCTGGTTGCTTATAGTAATTCTATTACTCAGTTAGAATCGCAAATAAATAAGCAAAAGACATCGACTGCCAGTGCCACGAAAAATATTAACGGTGATATTGATGACCTCTTGGAAAACCTAGAGGCTCTGGTTACGGAGATAGATGGGATACAGAATCAGGTCGCCGTTTTGGAGAAGACTACTAATGAAATAGCCTCCTTACAGACACAAATCGACGAACTACATAATGACCTCAGAGCTTCTATGACTACGATAGGCATTATCCCGGTATTCATGGATGATTTGAGTGTTATTTATATCACTGACAGGGTTAATATCATGGCGACCGGGGCGGAAACACCGGGGGTAATTCAATTTGCGATAAAAATCATCAACAATACCGATAAGGTGTTAACTAATATCGATGTTACCGGAACGATAACCAGTTCGCAGTCGTTCGCAGGTATTTTAGCTACCGGTTACCCTTTAATGGTTGATGGAGCTGGGTTGTGTAGTTACGCATTTTCCGTCAGTGGTTCGAAGACCATACATTTTGAGGCTTATGCGAGTACGAAGACGGGTCTTTCTATTCCGATAGGCGGTTCCATTACGCTGCGGCCTAAAGTAACCTTCCTTACCATGGAAGACTATAGTCTGCCATCGATGAGTGTGGCTCTTTCTTTAAATTCCATTTCGTATGATGTATCCACGACAGCAAAATAGCAGCTCCCCGCCTGAAATCTGCAGGGCTTAAAGTTTTTACATGACATCATGATTGCCGTAGAATTAAGGTAATAAAATTCAGGAATAGCGGGATGCCGCCGTGTATTTCTGAAAACGTAACGGTATACTGGGTGATGTTATTTAAGAATAGCCGGAAATTTAAGTTTATTACAGCTCTCATTGTGCTGGCGGTATTAATCGCTGCCCTGGGAATGAGCTGTACTTCCCGCGATGATATAAACCACCAGGTTAATACTATCGTGAAGGGGTACGTTTTCAGTATTGCCGGCTGGGAGGTTAAAACCCTCTGGAATGAGGCCAAATCACCGGACGGTATAACTGCCGTTACGGCGGAAGATATCGCTACGGTTGAACAGTATTTCGAATTAACGGCACAATTGAATGCTCTTAAAGCCAAACGGAATGCTAACCAGGCGGTAAACGGCTCCGGCGGACTATCTCCGCAGGATGCTGAAAACGAAGCGGCTCTGCAAGCCCAAAGAGATGCCCTGAAGGGCAGGGTCGAAGCGGTTATTGAGCGGCAAATCCGGGATACCCTTAAAGAGAACGGTATTTATAATCCGTTTTTCGGAAAAGGGAGTTTTCCGCCGGTCGATTTCACCATTAGCACCCCACCTAATTTGCTGATTATTTCACCGCGCGAAAAAATCGAACGGACGAGAGACATCATGTTGTTGCCCGATTTAACCGACGAAGAAATAGAGTCACTGGAAAGGCAGACATCCGCCCTGGGTATTTCGACGATAATCGAACCGCTAGGCGGTCTCGGGGCGACCTTCCCGACTTTCGTCCAGAATGATGCCGGCCTGCAGTTCACGATTAATTGTGCCGTGGAAGAGTGGCTGCACCAGTACCTGGC
>JAFGLR010000108.1 GCA_016927955.1 Dehalococcoidales bacterium | reverse complement strand
GGGAAAATGGCTATTTTAAGATAATGCTTTTGTATGATACATCCTGGCGGTTTGAGCAAACTGGTTAAATGCCACTTCATCAATAAAGGCTCTTTTAGGCACAATATGTGCTTTGCCGGGTTTTAGAAAAAAGTACAGATATTTTTCTGTCTGTATAATTTCAGTAATGGCCAGCCATTTAGTAGTTGATTCTCCATATTCAATAGTTGCATAAATCCCAGTCTCGGAAAGTAAAATCTTATGCCGGCAAATTTCCTCGTTTGGTATTTTATCGTGTTCTTTAATAACTAATTTTTTAATCCTTTTCTTTATCTGAGACCTACGAGAAAAGTATCCGTAAAAACAAAGTAAAAAAATACCGCATGCCAGAAAAATAATATATACAAATGAACTAGAGTTAAGATATAAAACAAGAGAGGAAAATATGATTAAGAGACTTATCGTGAGATACATAGTCCGTTCAATAATAACCCGTTTTCGTAATTGGGGATGGTTTTTCATGGCATAAATATTAAACTCCACCATATCGTCTAAAGTTGTATCATATTCAATATTCATATATTTTCCCCCTGCCGGTTTAGGCCTTTGGTTAAATAAGATTAATAAGGGCTATTTCAGGAATATTAACCTCAATACCGGGCTTTGTCAAGAAAAGTCATTCGTAAGGTCTATTTATACTTGCCTTACGGAGACGGATAGTTTACACTGGCTAAAATAGAGAGGTGTAACTTTTGGCAAATGACGAAAATATATTCTCATCCTGGAAAATGTTACAAATCGGCATGGTTATTAAAGATATGGACCAGGCGGTCAAGCGGTTATCCGAATTAGGTTTCGGGCCTTTTATCCCCAAAAACCTGCCCCGGAGTACCAAACCGGGTCAGAAGGGAGAGCCCATACAAGGTGAAGTGGATGTGCAGCGAGCGACACTGGGCAATGTAGAGCTTGAGCTGTGTCAGCCGGTCTCCGGGCAATCGCCCCACCGGGAATTTCTAGACGGTAAAGGAGAAGGTATCCACCATATCATGTTTGCCGTGCCTGACCTCGATGCCGAACTGGACAGGTTCATTAAGCTGGGGGCGAAAATATTGATGCATCTCACCTTTAACGGCGGCGGTATCGCCTATGTCGATTTGAACGCCTGCGGTTTAATCCTGGAGTTGATTCAACTACCGGAAAACGACCCGGAAACTTTAAAAACAGTACTAAGCCGGTAAAATTAGAAAAAGCCCCCTGGTATCCGGGGGCTTTTTCCATTGCTGCTTCATCTCGAATTCATTAACAGAATCTTGGCTTATGTGCCTGAGCGACCCATTTAGCAATTTCGACGGCTTTGTTTGAATCGAAAGCTTTGTTATCGTCTCGTACCGGTTGCATATCCACTACGTTAACCCCGTATACCGAATACTTTTTGACTTTCTTTCCGTTAACCGGTGCATTTAACTTAATTAAAGCGGCACCCCGCCCTAATGGGCCACCGGTACCTGACCCGGCATTGGTATAGAAAAATACACTGCTGTCGGGCTCCTTTAATTCTTCAATGCGCCGCAATATTTCTTCGTAAGTTAAAAATGTGATTTTAGTAACGGGATGCTTAGGGGTTAACTCTACGGTTTTTTCGGTCTCGTTTAACCATCCCTCGGCGACGACCATTTCCGGATGCTCTTTTAAAGTATCGTAATTCTGAACCCTGATGCCTCTGGCTTCCGCATCTGCAGGGTCAAAAAGGAAAATATTATAAACATTATTCCCCTTTCCGTTGGTCTTAACCGTTGCTTTCAAAAAAGGAACCGTACTCGGCTCTATAATTTGAGTAGATGTAAGATATTTTTTTACCGGTTCGGACAGCTCTCTGGGACCCGGTAACTTACTATTTTGTTGCTCTTTCTTGCTTATACCAAACATGCACTCTCTCCTCAATATATTTTGGCTCGACATTTAATCGGACTGGTAATGAGTCCGGGATGCTTTACGGCTAATATAGGACACGCGGTTGGGACAACCGCATATAAGTGTGATTAGCCGACCGAGTATGCAGGAGGAGGCATGTCCAGTACCAGATATTTTGCTTTTATCGAATTTTGGGAAACAGTCTGTAAAACAGGGATTTGATTGGTAATCAGGGTTATTTGCTTATTTAATATTAAGCTTAAAGAGAAACGGGTGCTTGGAAAAGTATGTTGAAAGATAATATTAGTCCGCTGGCTTTTTAATACTTGAAAACGCGGTATTTCTTCGCTTCTCGCGGTAAACTCAAGATTGATAAGGTTTGGCAGGGAATAACAAGAGTAGTTTCCTGCGTCATCGATTATTTCGGGGGTAGGCCCTTTATCAGAGTTAATAATTAGGGAAGGGGAAAGCGTAAACAACAGGAGAACAATATACGTATAAATTGCAACGTTACGCAGTGAATTCTTAGAAGATGGACTCATATTAATATTCACAACTTACGCCACAGTAATGCCGGAGTCCTTCCCCCCCGGATTCTTATGAAGAAACCATCTAATAACTAGGTACGTTTCATGATGACAATATTATATATATTTTATACCTGAATTTGCAAGAGGATTGTGACATTAATCCGTTGTTTTATAGGGAGTTTCTAATACACTATTACTCGATACACTTGTGGCAGGGTAAAAAAGTTAATCATCCTAACAAGCGCAATCAATTTACACTAAAACTTGACTTATGATATAATTTCTTTCGTAATATAAAGGAGATAAAATTAATTTGGACAAAGCTAAGAAAACAGAAATCATTACCGGTAATGCCATTCACAAGAGCGATACCGGGTCTGCCGAAGTACAGGTAGCATTGCTGACGGAGCGTATTAACAACCTAACCGGGCATTTAGCTGCCAACCGGCACGATTTTGCAACCCAACGGGGTTTGCTCGGACTGGTCGGCAAGAGACGCCGCTTGCTCTCTTACCTGACCAAAGAAGATGTAGGTCGATACCGTAAACTGATTAAACAACTCGGCCTGCGTAAATAAGCTTCCGAGTAAAAGAGGTGACTCTTGAATAACCCCATTTCTTTTCAAAGAGAGATTGGTGGCCGTAAGCTAGTTATTGAAACCGGCAAGCTAGCCGGTCTAGCTCATAGTGCTGTTACGGTCCGTTACGGGGATACCGTAATATTGGTTACAGCCAATATCGCGGCCGAACCGCGTCCCGGTGTCGATTTCCTCCCATTAACTATTGATTATGAAGAGCGGCTTTATGCAGCCGGCAAAATTCCCGGCGGTTTTATTCGCCGTGAGGGCCGTCCCAGCCAGGAAGCTACTTTAGCCAGCCGTATGACAGACCGGCCGTTGCGGCCTTTACTGCCGAAAAGCTGGCGGCGCGATATCCAGATAGTCAATACCGTTTTATCAGCCGACCAGGAGAACGACCCGGATTTGCTCGCGGTCATCGGCGGTTCCACGGTTTTAACCTTATCGGAAATTCCATTTTACGGACCGGTAGGGGCTGTCCGTATCGGTTATATCGAAAGCCGATTAATGATTAATCCCACTCTTAACCAGATGGCGGATAGTTTACTTGATTTGGTAGTAGTCAGTACGAAGGATGCCGTCGTCATGCTGGAGACCGGTGCTAAAGAAGTTCCCGAAGAACTGGTTCTTCAGGCTATAGAGTTCGGGCATCAAATTAATCAGGAAATTATCAGTCTGCAGGAAGAAATGCAGAAAGCTTGCGGCAAACCGAAAGTAGAAGCTCCGCCGGCCTTAGCGGCCAAGCCTGAAGTGCTCGAAGCGATGATGCCGATTATGGGTGACCGGCTGAATCCTATTTTAATGGAGCCTGATAAAACTACTCGCGAAGCGGCGATGGGCCGATTACAGAAAGAATTGCTGGATGGGCTTTCTGAAACAATCGCTAAAGAAGATATTTTAACTGCACTCGATTTACAGATAAAAAAAGAACTGCGAACGAGTATTCTGGACAAGCAACAGCGTCCGGGAGGACGGGGTTTAAACCAGATCCGTCCGATTACCTGCGATGTGGGTCTATTGCCGCGTACGCATGGTTCGGCTTTATTTACGCGCGGGTTGACCCAGGTTCTATCGATTACCACACTGGGTTCGAAGCGGGAAGAACAGCAACTGGACGGTCTCGGGATTGAAGAGACCAAGCGGTTTATACACCACTATAATTTCCCGCCCTTCTCCACGGGTGAAGTCGGCCGGGTCGGCTCGCCGGGACGGCGTGAAATCGGTCATGGAGCTTTAGCTGAGAGGGCTTTAGTACCGATTATACCAGGTGAAGAAGAATTTCCCTATACTATCCGCCTCGTTTCGGAAGTAATGAGTTCTAACGGCAGTACCTCCCAGGCAAGTATATGTGCTAGCAGCATGTCGCTGATGGATGCCGGCGTTCCGATAAAAAATTTAGTTGCCGGTGTAGCTATGGGCCTTATTACGGATGAGGCCGGACGTTTTAAGATATTAACCGATATTGAAGGCGTCGAGGATAATTACGGTGATATGGACTGCAAGGTAGCCGGTACAGTGAACGGTATAACCGCTATGCAGATGGATATTAAAATCAAGGGTGTCACTATGGAAATGCTCAAAGAAGCAATTACCCTTGCTAAGGATGCCCGTTTATCCATTATGGGTTTGATGGGTCAGGCAATTAGTGCTCCCCGGACGGAAATCAGTCCTTACGCGCCTAGAATGTACAAGATCAAGATTAACGCAGAAAAGATAGGGGCAGTCATCGGTACCGGCGGCAAGACCATTCGGGCTATCGCCAGTGATACGGACTCCACTATCGATATCGAAGATGACGGTACGGTAATTATCGGCTCGCCGAATGAAGAAAACGCCCAGAAAGCAATCCGGATTATCGAAGGTCTGACCAAGGAAGCCGAGGTCGGCCAGTTATATACCGGCAAGGTTTCCCGGATTCTTAACTTCGGGGCGATGGTAGAGATATTACCCGGCAAAGAAGGCCTCGTTCATATCAGTGAACTGGCGGACTTCCGGGTCGCCAAGGTTGAAGATGTCGTCAAAATCGGTGACGAAGTTACGGTTAAAGTAATCGGCATCGATAATATGGGACGGGTCAACCTGTCCCGCAGAGCGGTATTCGTCGATGCTTCAGGTTCGGGCAATACCGGCGCTCCGCCGCCACAACAGCCGCGCCGGGACTCGAGGCCGCCCAATCGTGATCGCCGACCGCCGCCGAGAAGATAAGAGTAAAATGAGCGCGATTAAAGTAATCGTTCATGGTGCCCTGGGTAAAGTAGGTAAAGAAGTAGTCCGGGCGGTGAGCATTGACCCGGCTACTAAACTGGTGGGGGCTGTTGATATTAAAGCGACGGCCAAAACCCTGAATATACCGGATACTTCCGAAAGTGTGCCCTTTTCGACTAACCTCGAAGAGATTATCGAGGCGACCGGGCCGGATGTGATGGTGGACTTTACCCTGGCGAAAGCGGCGATGCCGGCCATTCGTATTGCGGCGAAAAAGAAAATCGGTACAGTTACCGGCACGACTGGTTTTACCCCGGAAGATTTAGCCGAAATCGATAAGCTGGCGAAAGAGAACGGTATCGGGGTAATTTGGGCTTCGAATTTTGCGTTAGGGGCCATTGTCATGATGCACCTGGCCAAAATAGCGGCAAAATATTTTGATTACGCCGAAATAATCGAATTACACCATAACCAGAAAATGGATGCTCCTTCGGGCACTTCGCTGACCACCGCAAAAGGCATGGCTCAATCACGCGGCAAACCTTTCGAAATTCCACCGGGACCGAATCGCGGCCAGATGATTGAAGGTATCACTCTGCATAGCGTTCGCCTGCCCGGCATGATGGCACACCAGGAAGTCCTTTTCGGCACCGCCGGACAGACCTTGAGTATTCGCCATGATACGATTAACCGCGAATGCTACACACCCGGAGTAATGCTGGCGGTGAAAGAAGTATGCAAGCTGAAAGGCCTGACGCAGGGGCTGGATAAGATACTGGGTTTACAGTAAGTTATCAGTTTACAGTTGACAGTTATTAGATACCCCTCTCAATAAAATGGGAGGGGTTTTTTGGTTTACCAAGTCGATATGAAGAACGGGTTTTCCATTCCAATGAAAACCGGAATCCAGAAAATACCTTTTTCCTGGTTCCCGACTTCCGTCGGGATGGTTAATGTTATTGCAGGAGCAGGGTTTTGTCCCTGCCCTTTTCCGGGCGACCACAAGAGTCGACCCTACAATTTATGCTATCTAACCTTTATTTAATGCCGAATTCGCAGTAAAATGTTGTCATTAATATTTAATGATACAGGTATGAATAAAGAAGAGCTTAAATTATTTAGAATTTTGGATTCAGCCGTAAAAAGTGAATCTGTCCGTACAACAATAAATTCTATAGTTGCGCAGGTTGAACGTAAATTACTCTCGGATTCTAAAGCACTACTAGCTTGGGAGAATGTGCCGTTGACGAAATACGATGTGAATTTGCCGGATATAATCCTATCAAGCTGGGTATTCATCCTTAAGGCCAATACCAACACAGGAGCTGAAAGGCATCCTAATAGCCACCAACGTGTGATATCGTATAAAGGGCAGGGTGATTTACAAATATGGGGCAATGGGAAATGGCACTCTAATCACCTAATTAGCAGTTTAGATATACCTCTGGAAAGCAGAGGCTTGTCTATACCACCAAATACTTGGCATCGTCCTATCGTTGGTGAAACAAATTGGGTAGTTGTTTCATTCCACACTGTCCCTGAGGCAGAACTCATTGAAGAACGTTTAGACCCGACCGATGATAAATTAACGCATCAACGTAAGTATTCAGACAAATAAGAATTTCGTTTGTAAAATACGTTTGTATAATCAAATTAATTTTTGTTATTATTAACTTATTCTTTGCAGTTAGATTAGATGTGGAGAGAAAGAGATGAGCAAGAAAATAGGCAGGCTATTAACGGCGATGGTAACCCCCTTTGATAAAGAGGGGAAAGTTGACTACGAACAGGCTAAGAAGCTGGCATTGGCCTTACTGGCTTCAGGTAGTGACGGAGTTGTGGTGGTCGGGACGACCGGTGAATCCCCTTCTTTGTCATGGGATGAAGAATACCGTCTTTTCAAGGAAATAAAGAAAGTCATCGGGGATAAAGGCTCGGTTATCGCCGGTACGGGCAGTAATAACACGGCGGAAGCTATCGAAGGTACCAAAGAAGCCGAGAAAATCGGTGTCGATGCCGCGCTGGTGGTAGTCCCTTATTACAATAAGCCTACTCAGGAAGGTCTCTATCAGCATTTCAAGGTAATTGCGGAAAACACTAAATTGCCCTGCATTTTATATAATGTACCGTCCCGCACGATTACCAATCTTGAAGCGGATACCTGCATCCGACTGAGCCAAATACCCAATATTATCGGGGTGAAGGAAGCCAGCGGGAATTATAACCAGATTACGAAGATTATCGCCGGTGCCCGTAAAGATTTCCTGGTCTGGAGCGGTAACGATAACGATACTTTCCCGATGCTGACGCTAGGTGCCTACGGAATTATCAGCGTGGTCTCTCATTTGGTCGGCAAGCAGATAAAGCAAATGATTGATAGCTATCTGACCGGGAATGTCGAAGGAGCGGCGGCTTTACACCGCGGCCTAATGCCGTTATTCGAAGTTATGTTTGTCGTTTCCAATCCCTGTCCGGTGAAATACGCCTTGAACCAGGTTGGTTTCGAAGTGGGTAAGCCCCGGTTGCCGCTCGTCGAACCGGATGAGAAGTCTATGGCCAAGATTATGCAGGTCTTAAAGAATTACCAGATTGACTTGCCGTTGAAATAGTTCACAGTTTACAGTAGTAAGTTATTAACAAACAGGGGCTGGT
>JAFGLR010000107.1 GCA_016927955.1 Dehalococcoidales bacterium | reverse complement strand
TGTCGGAAGTACGGTTTTAGCCGGTGAAACGGCTGAAATCAAGCAGGGCAACTCACTGCCGTTAAAAACGATTCCCACGGGTACTTTTATCCATAATATTGAAATAAACCCCGGCAAGGGCGGACAACTGGTACGCAGTGCCGGCACCGCTGCTCAGCTAATGACCAAGGAAGGCGATTACGTTTTGATACGGTTACCTTCCGGTGAAATGAGGCGGTTCCGTGCCGAATGTTACGCGACTATCGGACAGGTCGGAAATATCGACCATGAAGGTATAAAACTGGGTAAGGCCGGCCGTAAACGGTTAATGGGCTGGCGGCCTTCTGTAAGAGGCTCGGCGATGACACCGCGGGACCATCCACATGGTGGTGGTGAAGGACGCAGTCCTATTGGTTTGGCCAACCCTAAAACGCCTTGGGGTAAACCGGCACTCGGCCTCAAGACAAGGAAGCCCAAACCGTCCGATAAATTGATAGTAAAACGGAGAGGTAAGTAAATGTCACGGTCAACCAAGAAAGGTCCAGCCGTTGACCCTAAGTTAATGAAAAAGGTTGACACTATAAGCCGTGCCAACCAGAAAACGGTTATTAAAACATGGGCGCGCTTTTCAACGATAATGCCCCAGATGGTTGGGTTAACGATTGCCGTTCATGACGGACGGAGGCACATGCCGATTTATATAACGGAAAATATGGTTGGTCACCGTTTGGGTGAATTTGCCCCAACACGTACGTTTCGAGGGCATGCTCGAAAAGAATCAAGCGAATAATAGTTGAAATTGAGATACTATAATGGAAATTAGAGCAGTTACAAAAAATACTGGAATATCAGTCCGGAAAATAAGGCCGATTGTCGACCTGGTACGGGGTAAGAAGGTTGAAGATGCACTGACTATCCTGAAATATGTTCCTACCCCCCATGCCAGGGTCGTGAGTAAGGTTGTTAAATCAGCAGCAGCAAATGCGGAAAACAATCACCAGCTGGCCATTTCCGATTTAAGAATTGCCAGTATCTATGCTGATGAAGGGCCAACTATGAAACGGTATAGAGCACGGTCGAGAGGAATGGCTAGCCCTATTTTAAAGCGTTCGAGCCATATTACTGTAATTGTAACGGAGCAGGAGAGCTAATGGGTCATAAGGTTAATCCTAACGGTTTTAGACTTGGTATAATTCGAGACTGGCAATCAAAATGGTACGGCAGTAAGAAGCAATATCTGGATTGTCTACACGAAGACCTTAAGTTGCGTAAGGCGATTACTAATAAATATCCTGATGCCGGGATTTCACAGGTAGAAATCGATAGGCAATCTAACCGGATTTCCGTTACCGTTCACACGTCGCGGCCGGGTATTGTTATCGGGCGTGGTGGACAGCGTGTCGATGAGATGAGACAATATTTGGAAAAATTAGTTCAGAAGAAAATACAGCTTAACATTCAAGAGATTCAGCAACCGGAACTGGATGCCTTCTTAGTGGCCAGAAATGTCGCCGACCAGATTGAACATCACCTGGCTTATCGCCGTGCAATGAAACAGGCTATTTTCCGTACGTTACAGGCTGGCGCTAAAGGCATGAGAATTACCTGTGCCGGTCGGTTAGGCGGAGCTGAAATCGCGCGGCGCTTAATGATGCACGAAGGGCGGGTTCCACTGCAAACGTTACGCGCCGATGTAGATTACGGTTTCACCGAAGCTGCCACCACGATGGGCAGAATCGGCGTCAAAGTATGGATTTATAAGGGTGATATTTTACCGGAAGCCGAAACTGAAGTAATTACTATAGAATCAGCTGGTATTCAAGCTCCGGCAGTGAGCACAGAGACAGCTAAACCGGTAACTGCTGAAACAGAGGGGAAGAATGGAGCAGCCTAAACGCGTTAAATATCGGAAAATGCACAAAGATCGCCGCCGTGGTTCTGCTCACGCCGGTAATACACTGGAGTTTGGTGATTACGGGATGCAGGCGTTAGGATCAGCCTGGGTTACCTCCCGTCAGATAGAGGCAGCCCGGCGTACTATAACACACTATTTTCGGCGTGGCGGTAAAGTATGGATTAGGGTTTTCCCGGATAAACCGATTACCAAGAAACCAGCGGAAACCCGTATGGGCAGCGGTAAAGGTGCTCCGGATCACTGGGTAGCTGTTGTCAAAAGGGGACGTATAATATTCGAACTGGCGGATATCAGTGAAGCCGCTGCAAAGGAAGCTACCCGGCTGGCGTCTAACAAACTGCCGCTGGATGTTAAATTCATCACCAGAACGGCTGTGGCAGTAGGAGTCGGCAAAGAAGAGGAAGAAAAATCCGAGGCAACGGAGGGAACGCAAGGTGAACATTAAAGAAATCCGTGCGCTGGATTCTGCCGAACTGAAGAAAAAATTGCAGGCTTCCGAACAGGAATTATTTAATTTGCACATCAGATTAACGACTAAACAGCTCGTTAATCACCGCGAAATTCCGCGGGTGAAAAAGGATATCGCTCGCATCGAAACTGTATTAAAGGAGCGGTTACTGGCAGCCAGCCAGAGTAAATAGTTATGAAGAACAAACGTAAAATACGCGTTGGAACCGTTATTAGTGACAAGATGGACCAGACCGTAGTCGTGGCCGTCGAATCTACTACTCATCATCCGCTTTATAAAAAGACGATGAAAAGAGTAGTTAAGTATAAAGCACATAACGTTAATAATGAAAGCAAAAACGGAGATATCGTTCGGATAATGGAGACCCGCCCGCTTTCCCGCGAAAAGAGATGGAGAGTGGCGGAGATTATTAAGAAGGGTGAAGTAGTCGAGGTTAAACCAACCGAGATAACTTAGAATTCAGGACGGAACAATATGATTCAGGCATATACCAGATTAAAAGTTGCCGATAATACCGGCGCCAAGTTAATTATGTGTATGAATATTCCCGGCGGTTCGGGGCGCCGGTATGCGAGCTTAGGTGATGTTATTGTAGCTTCCGTAAAACGGGCTACTCCCGAAGCGGTTGTTAAAGAAGGCGATGTCGTCAGGGCTGTTGTAGTCCGCTGTACTAAACCACACCGCCGCCGTGACGGTTCCTATATACGGTTCGATGACAACGCTGCCGTTATTTTGACGGAAAGAAATAATCCTAAGGGGACTCGTATTTTCGGCTCGGTAGCCAGAGAACTCCGCGAGAAAGAATTCACCAAGATTATCTCGCTGGCCCCGGAGGTTTTATAAGGATTACGACCATGAAGATAAAGAAAGACGATAACATATTAGTCATATCGGGGAAAGATAAGGGTAAGACCGGCAAGGTCCGCTTTGCTTATCCGAAGGATGAGCACCTTATTATTGAAGGCATCAACTTCCAGAAAAAGCACAGTAAAGCCAAAGGCGCGGTGAAACAGGCCGGTATTATCGAACGTGAAGCTCCCGTTAACGTTGCCGATGTGATGTTGATTTGTAAACACTGCAGTAAACCCACCCGGGTAGGTTACCGGATTCTCGAAGATGGCCGCCGGGCGAGGATTTGCCGTGTCTGTCGTGAGGTGATTGATTAAATGGCACGCCTGAAAGATAAGTATTTAAAAGAAGTTGCTCCCGCTCTATTAAAAGAACGCGGCTATAAGAATGTAATGGAAGTACCTCATGTAGAAAAGATTTCCGTGAATATCGGTATGGGTGAAGCCATTACTAATGCCAAAGCTATGGATGCCGCGCGGGCTGACCTCGCAGCAATTACCGGCCAGGCTCCGATAACCACCCGCTCGACGAAATCTATTGCTAACTTCAAACTGAGACAGGGAATGCCTATCGGGCTTAAAGTAACCCTACGTGGCGAGCGGATGTATGAATTCCTGGACCGTCTCGTTAATGCCGTCCTTCCCCGTATTCGAGAATTTCAGGGGGTATCCCGCAACGCCTTTGACGGCCGCGGTAATTACAACCTGGGTTTTAAGGAACAGACTGTTTTCCCGGAAATCGAATATGAAAAGGTTGATAAAGTACGTGGATTACAGATAACCATAGTTACATCGGCAAAAACCGATGAAGAGAGCCGTCAATTACTTGAATTAATAGGTATGCCTTTCACGAAGGAGTAAGAGGTACTAATGGCAACAAAAGCAAAAAAGATAAAAGCAGCACAGCCGGCTAAATATAAGACGCAGCAGCATACCCGATGTCTGTTATGCGGGCGGCCGCGGGCTTATATTCGCCGCTTCGGTATGTGCCGAATTTGTTTTCGTAGATTAGCATTAGCCGGGCAAATACCCGGTGTAAGAAAAGCAAGCTGGTAGGTGGTTATGAGTATTACTGACCCAATAGCTGATATGT
>JAFGLR010000106.1 GCA_016927955.1 Dehalococcoidales bacterium | reverse complement strand
GCGATAAAGTATCTGGTATTTGATAAAAAAGAGGTTACGATGGCTGATTTAATGGAAGCCATGAAGTCAGATTGGCAGGGCAAGGAAGACCTACATCAAAAATGTTTGAAGGCGCCGAAATACGGCAATGATGATGACTATGTTGATGAGATTTTTAAGCATGTGGCCTTGAAAACGCAGGAGATATTGCTAAGCAGGCCAGATCCGTTTACCGGAGCTAAGCCTTTTCTTTATAAGGGAGGAGCGGCAGGTCATATTATACATGGGTTATTCGTGGGTGCTTTACCCAACGGTCGGAAGGCCGGTACCCCGGTAAATGATGGAGGCACATCCGCTATGCCGGGTATGGATACCAAAGGTCCGACAGCCTTAATCAATTCAGCCACCAAGCTGCCCAATATGATGGAGTATAAAGGCTCAGTGCACAACATGAAATTTTCTAAGGAACTTTTCAACAGCCCGGAAAAGTTACAGAAGTTACTCATGTTAATAAAGGTGTTTTTTGCCCGGGGAGGGTGGCATATCCAATTCAATATTCACAGTGCCGCAGAATTAATCGAGGCAAAGAAACACCCGGAAAAATGGCGGAATTTAATGGTCCGTGTCGCAGGGTACAGTGCTTATTTTGTAGACTTGCCGCCCAGCCTGCAGAATGAAATTATAAACAGAACATTACATGAAACCTAATTTTGAATTAGAGGGCAATCCGGATATGGTAGATAATATAAAAGGGGTTGTCTACAATATACAGGGATACAGCATAGATGACGGCCCCGGTATCAGGACGACCGTATTCCTGAAGGGTTGCCCTCTGCAATGTTTGTGGTGTTCTAATCCGGAATCACAACAGCCCTATCCTGAAATATCCCACAGCGATTCTCTGTGTAATAAATGCGGTAAGTGCGTTGAAATCTGTGAGCTGAAAGCCGTCTCGGTTGATGATACAGGCGTACATATCGACCGTAAAATTTGCACCAATTGCGGCCGCTGTGTCGAGGTATGTGCTCCTCAGGCTTTAAGGATATTGGGCAAATACATGTCGGTCGAAGAAGTCTTTTATGAAGTAAATAAAGATAAACAGTATTACCAGGTTTCCGGTGGGGGAGTAACAGCTTCCGGCGGTGAACCGTTATTACAGCCTGACTTTGTAGCGGCTCTTTTCAAAAAATGCCGGGAAAGTGAAATACATACCTGTCTGGAAACCTGTGGATTTGGTGCTAAAACCGCTTTAGACAAGGTTTTGCCTTACACATCACTGGTATTATTCGATATTAAACATGTAGACTCGGTTACTCATCAAAAACTGACCGGAAAAAGTAACGAACAGATATTCCGGAATCTCGAATATATTATCGAAAAGGGTGTACCGATAATAATACGTGCTCCCATGATTCCCGGTTATAATGATTCCGATTTGGAAATAACCGCTCTGGCACAAGCTATGGTAGATATGAAATTAAAGAAAATCGACTTAATGCCCTATCATAAATACGGTCTCGGTAAGTATAAAATGTTAGACCGGCAATATGAATTGGGTGACGTTAATAAATCCGAGGCAAAACTTGAAGAGTCTAAAGCGATATTTAAATCATTCGGTCTCGAATGTGATATAGTAAAATAACCCAACAGCGTATTAATTAGTAGTTAAATTATTATGTTTTTATAATCATTCAAGAGAGGGTATTACGTTATGACGAATAAACCGGTAACGCTATTAGCCGTCGGGGATATTATTTGTGATACCTCGCAACCGATTGAACCCTTGTTCAAGTATGCCGCCCCGGTTCTGAAATCGGGAGACGTTATTGTCGGACAGGGTGAAATCTTTTTTACCTCGAGGGGTGTCGATACATTCGTAGATTTAAATTATCCGGCCAAACCAGCCCGGATAGAAAGCATGCGGGCTTTACCGTACGCGGGTTTCAATGTCATTACGTTAGCCAGTAATCATGCCTGGGATTCGGGAGCGCCCGGTGTTGAGGATACGATTAACGGACTTAAAAATTACGGCATCGCTTTTACCGGGGCAGGTATGAATATCGACGATGCCAGACGACCGGCTATAATTGAGAGAGGAGGTATGAAGTTCGGCTTTCTCGCTTATAATTGTGTCGGCCCCCAGGGGTCTTGGGCGACCGATAAAAAACCTGGCTGTGCTTATATTCAAGTAGTATCTTCATACGAAGCGAATTTCGCGGGTGCTGTTCCGAGGGTATATTCATTTGCTCTGCCGGAAAGCCTGAAAGTGATGACGGATGATATCCGTAAATTAAGGCCCCTCTGTGATATACTCGTAGTCAGTTTACATAAGGGTATTGGTTTTATTCCGGCCAATCTGGCGGATTATGAGCAACAGGTATCTTATGCTGCGCTGGATGCCGGAGCAGATATGATACTGGGGCACCATGCTCATATTTTGAAAGGTATCGAGTTCTATAAGGGTAAACCGATATTTCATAATTTAGGCCATTTTATTAAGGTACTGGACCATGGCCTGGGACATGATATGTCGCCAGAAGACGCACATAAATTTATGATAGAATTTCAGAAACAAAATGGCGGCCCATTTTTCTTTGGTCCCGGAGCGACGGAAACGCCATTTCCTTCTCCGGAGTCGGATATGACGATTATTGCCAAGTGCGTTTTTGAAGAAGGAAAGCTGTCTAAGGTTGGTTATATTCCGTGTTGGATTAATCAGCAAGAAGTTCTTGAAGTATTGAAGCATGACGAACGAGGACAGCAAGTGTTCGATTACGTGAATAATATAACAAAAGGTGCCGGTTTGAATGCCGAGTTTGAATGGAACGGCGATGAAGTAGCAGTGTGTCAGAGAAAAACGGTATAATCAAAAAAATAAACTTTCCTTAAAATAAATCGGGAAAATGGTGAAGACGTTAAATTATGGAAACGAAAGATATTGAACTATTAATAACCGTACCTGGTTTCACCAAAGCGTTGAATACGAGACTGTATCGAAGTAAACTCAGTGAAGTCGACCTGAATATTACGCCGAGATGTTTTGATATCATGAAGCTACTTCTGGAAGAAGGCTCTATGAATATTTCGGAAGTATGTAAAAGATTATCTATGAGCAAGGCTCAAATGACACAACTGGTTGCAAAGCTCATAAAGCAACGTATGATTGAAAAAAAGTTAAAAGAAGCCGATAAGCGTAATAATATCCTTTATCTTACTGCACTCGGCGAAAAAACCGTGCAAAGGCATATCGATAATTTTGAAAAGGCTGCCATGGAAATTATGGCTAGTCTCACTAAAAAAGACCGGTTAGAGTTAATCAAGGCTCTGCGTAAAGTACAAGTGATTTTAGCGAAGATATAAGCAATGAAATGTATTATAGTATATTTCTCTCAGACCGGTAACACGGAAAAAATAGCCCGGGCAATTCAAGCCGGCGTAAAAAAGACGGCTGGACATTGCGATATCGTTAAAATGCAGGAGGCTAATCCCAGACGTCTTTATGAATATGATTTGATAGGTCTGGGTTCTCCCGTAATAGGATTAGTGCCGGGCAATGTTGCTATATTTATTAAAAACATGAGCTTTTTAGGCGGTAAGCATATTTTTTCATTTTGCAGCCATGGTACTCATCCTGAAATGTATTATCCCGATATCGTACGGAAATTGAACCGCAGGGGTTTG
>JAFGLR010000105.1 GCA_016927955.1 Dehalococcoidales bacterium | reverse complement strand
CGCGTCCGACATGAGCAACAAAGGCTAAAAAGGCAATTCGAAGAAAACCTCGATATTTTGCTGTGGAAAAGTCATGTATGGTGGGCGATTCTGGATTCGAACCAGAGGCCCCAGTCTCATGATGCTTGTTTTTCATATTTAGCTCCTATCAACGAGGCTAACTTATATTATATTATAATCGAAATATTCTCAAAAGACGATTAACATTATTAATTAACATAAAGAATAGTAAGAGCCATATAAAAATATTGGCATCGTCTAGGCGAAACCTATATAAAATGCTAATTTATTAAATGTGCCACCGGAATTTAAGGATTGATAAAAGTAAAAGGTAGCATTTAGATGTATTGTGTAACGGGAGAATTATCTAATTGGATGTTGAAAGAAAGTTAGTGATAATGAATATTATTAATAGTATAGTAAAAAGTATTTTCATCTTATATCAATTAACTTATCATAATCTTAATAATATTTTGGGTTGTTGCCTTGAAATTCATATGATCGGCAGTCGTATATTTTTCTATTGGAATCTAGTAAGGTGATGTTGAAATTAATAATAGCAATGGTTTCAATATATTGAATGGATTATTCTAAATCGTTATTTTCAAAAGGTATTTGGCATTCTCGGTTAATATTTTTAATTTATGTGAATTTGGTATTTCCATTTCATTGATCGAACGTATTGTATCTTTAACCATGTCTACCGAACCGGCCATGGGGAAATCGGTACCGAAGACCATATGTTCGGCATCAAAGAAGTCATAGGCACACATTAAGTTTGCTTTATCACCTCTCACAGCCGTATCGTTATAAAATTTATGTAAAGAATCGATTACTTTATTCCTCAAGTGAGGATATTTATAAGGAGAATTATTTATCCTAGCTGAAAGATAAGGAATTGTTCCTCCAGCAT
Source organism: Dehalococcoidales bacterium (assembly GCA_016927955.1). Taxonomy (GTDB): domain Bacteria; phylum Chloroflexota; class Dehalococcoidia; order Dehalococcoidales; family JAFGLR01; genus JAFGLR01. Next base: position 15,856 of record JAFGLR010000105.1, on the reverse strand, counting down.
GGTGGGTAATTAATTTCAAATTTGGAAATTTTTCTAGAATACCACTGATAGCTAGGCGCATCATCGCCATCGAAGTCGCATGTGGCCAACCTACAGTTACAAAGAGATTGTATCTTGAACCTTTTTCATTAGGATAATCCGGTGCCCAAGGTTTAACAATCGGATGAAGAAATATAGGAAGGTCATAATCCTCCATTTTTTTAAAAATTGGTATATATTTTGGGGAATCGAGTGGCTCCCCATTTATATCTGTATATATTTGGACACCGCGCATTCCGAGATCTGTTATAGCTCGATCAATTTCAGCTAATGTTGACTCAATATCATTAAATGGCAATAAAGCAATCGCAGCAAGGAATTTATTAGAATGGCGGCTGACAATATTAGCGAGTTCATTATTCGCTATTCTTGCTAGTTCTACCATATAGCTGGGCTTAACTAATGTTTCCAAAGGAGGGCCAACAATTGATATGACCTGTGAAATATCCTTTAGTTCATCCATAATCTTCAACCTAAAATCTAAGTCGATAACGGAGGGAACACTTATGAAAGGGTCGTTTTTAACCTTTTTCATTACAGCCGCATAATATTTTGGTGGCAAAATATGCGAAAAGATATCAATGATCATCAAATTATTCCTTCAAATATACTTTTTAATCTATTAAATAATATTTCATAAAGCTTGTTTTAATACTTTTAGTCCGAACAAATGTCTATTGTTATTCGACGTGGAAAATTTTACAATAACGAACAAAACATGTAAAGAGGTTATTGAGGAAAACTGGAGAAGGCGCCAATAAACCAAAAATACAGATTGACCGGGACAAGTGTACGAATTGTTTAAAGTGTATTGATGTATGTTACACAGGAGCTTAAAGTGTATTCGGCAAATATTATGCTGTTGATGAGTTATTTACTATAGTCGAAAAAGATAAACGATTCTACTCTTCATCGGGTGGCGGTGTTATGATCGGTGGCGGGGAACCGACATTCCAAGCGGCTTTCACACATGAGTTTATTAAAAAATGCCATGAAAATTAAATCCATACTGCAGTTGATACTTGCGGATTCACAATTAATGATTATGGAGTAAAGGTTTTAGAAGAAGCCAATCTTTTACTCTTTGATATCAAGGGCATTAATCCGAAGGCTCATCTGCGAAATACTGGGGTTTCGAATGAAGTCATATTATCAAATCTAAAGCATCTTAACGATCTGGGGGAAAGATATTGTAATAAGACTACCTCTAATTACCGAACATAATGATTCAATAGAAAATATAATATCGACTGCTGAACTATTATCTAGCTTGAAATCAATTGAGCGAGTTGATTTGTTCCCTTATCACGAATACGGTTGCACCTGTACTCATGGGAGCAGTACTGACTCCTATAGTGAGAGTTTCTTTTGTTTTCATTATCTAAGCGAAGCATAGGCTCGGCCTCCAACATTGCCTCCATTCTACCATTATTACGCTCATTCTACACTCAATTTTGCCAGACTTTTTCAGGGGTAACTACTTAGTGATGGAATCACTTTACGCCCGGTAACCGGTATTCGGTATCCTTATTATTCGAGTGGAGCGGGTGGCTGTTTGGACTCAAATAAAGCTGATATAAAATGGAAATCTCTACCAATGCGTTCTGGGTCAGGGAATAGTAATTGTTTTAAATAACTTCGGGATCCCTATTGCTAATGTTGTTGTTCAAGGCAGAGAAGAAGGTAAGAATCTAAAAACTACTAATCTAGCTTTCAAGCCCGGAACGAGAAAAGCTTACCTTTGTGTAAGTGGTGAAATAGGATCCTGGGTTTACACATTTAATGAATTCGCTGACGTTTTACCGCTATTTTTACACAGTAAGTAAACACGCCTTTAGAAGAGTCCATGTAACAAATTATTTCTTTAATGTAATTTATAGGGACTACTAATCAGAATAGCTAATAAAACAGGAAAAAAACGTAATTATACCTACGTATGAGGGTAAAAAATCCAGAGCATAGCAGCAATAGTGGTTAATACTTTAGGATGAACCAAGTGGCTCTATTCAATATTTCTAATTGATATTATAATTCGGGAATAATAACAAGGCTTGATATGGGTTGAATATTGCTAAATATTCGTTATGCCAATGGCTTAAATTATCATGATACATAGGACGTAATAACAAACGAGGATATGTATAAATGTCGAGTAAAATAGGTTTAATTAATGCCAAAAGTAGAATCGAAAAATTAAGAAGTGAAGTAGTTCGTCGTATGCCAGAGTTATGCCTTGAGAGAGCTTACTATTTCACCGAGTCATATAAAGAAACTGAAAGCGAACCGTCTGTAATCAGGAGAGCAAAAGCTCTGTATAAGATCTTAGCAAACATGACCATAAATATTAGAGATGGCGAACTTATTGTGGGTAAAGCCACAAGTAAACTTGTAGCAGGACCGCTCTTCCCGGAAGTTCAATGGGAATGGTATTTTGAGGAATTCGACATGCTTGCCCAAAGAAAAACAGAAAGGTTTCAACCTTGGACAGAAGAGGAAAGAGCTAAAGCGAAAGAAATCCTTTCTTATTGGAAAGGTAAATCAATATATGATCGATTACGTGCGGTAGTACCAGAGGAGTACCAACGATTTTTAGGTAAAATTTGTCTACCATCAAGTTCAAGCCCGATAATGCATGTTGCTCACTGTTGCCCTGGTTATGAAAGAGTACTTACAAAAGGGTTAATAGGAATAAAAGAACAAATTCAGGTGGAATTAAGAAAATTGGATCTAGCCGAAACAAAGGATTTTGATAAGGCAGTATTCCTTAAAGCCATCGGTATTACACTTGATGCGGTAAGTATTTTTGCTAAAAGATATTCAGATCTTGCGACACACCTTGCAAATAAGGAGACTAATCCTCAGAGGAAAAAGGAACTTGAAAGAATTGCAGAGGTATGTGCTTGGGTTCCCGATAACCCGGCGCGAAGTTTTCACGAAGCCATGCAAGCGTTATGGTTTACATATATTGCTGTTATGATTGAAGGATGGGGGCCCGGTGTGGGCTTCGGGAGAGTAGACCAATATCTTTATCCTTTTTATAAAAAAGATATAGACGAAGGCAGAATTACCCGAGACGAAGCCATGGAGATTATAAGTTTATTTTACATTGCTTTGAATGAATTGATAACTCCTTTTAATACCAAAGATCAGACACCTGGCACAGGGCAGATTCCGCTATCAGGAATTACGATAGGTGGTATTACAACAGAAGGTGCAGATGCGGTTAACGATTTATCATTTTTATTCCTCGAGGCAGAGGAGGACGTAACATTACAAGAGGATGTTATTGCCAGAATTCATAAGAATACTTCTGAAAAGTTCTTAGTGAAAGTATGCGAAATCGCTAGATTAGTTAAGGGGAAAATTAAGTTTGTAAGCGATGAAACAATTATTAATCAATTACTTAACGACGGTAAGCCAATAGAATATGCTCGGGACTATGGGGTTACCGGCTGTTTTATCCGTACAGTCCCTGGTCGTTCCCACGATGTTCCAAGTGGAGATTTTTTAAACTTGCCATTGATGGTAGAACTAGCACTGAATAACGGTATTTCCCGGTTAACTGGTGAACAAATGGGATTATCCACCGGAGATCCTAGAAAATTCGAGTCCTATGATGAACTTTGGGATGCTTATAAAAAACAGGTAGAAGCTCTTGTACGCAATCGCATAGTACCAACAAAAATAAGCCGAAAATTATATGCTGAGTATCTGCCTTATCCGTTGTTATCAGCTCTTTTTGATGGGTGCATAGAGAAGGGGGTTGATGTCATAAGTGGTGGCACAGGGCAATATTCAACTCTGGCCTCATGGGCCTGTGGCATACCTAGCGTAGGAGACTCGTTAGCAGCAGTCAAGAAAGTTGTTTTTGATAATAAAAAGGTAACCATGACGAGATTGATAACGGCACTTGATAATAACTTCGAAAATGACGCGGAGCTTCTTTTTCTTTTGAAAAATGCCCCTAAGTTTGGTAATGACGATGATTACGTAGATCTAATAGTTAATGATGTTATTATTCATCTTCGTAGCGAATTGGCGAAGTATCGTAACTTCGCTGGTTTAAAGTATACGATAGCGGCAGGAGCAGTTACTTCATATATTCCTCTTGGAAAAGCAGTCGGAGCTCTACCTGATGGAAGAAAAGCAGGAGAGCCTTTATCAGAGGGCGGTATTTCTCCATACCAGGGAAGAAATACCAGTGGTCCGACGTCTACGATACGATCTGTAAATAAATTAGACCTCGTAAAAACTTCCGGCGGAGCAGTATTAAATATGAGGTTTAGTCCGGACGGATTAAAAGATGAATCCAAAATAAAAAAATTTGCCGCTTTAATAAGAACATTTTGTGAAACCGGTGGTGACCTCATTCAATTTAACATCGTAAGTAGCGATACACTAAAAGATGCTCAAAAACATCCGGAGAATTATAAGGACCTTCTCGTAAGAGTGGCAACTTACAGTGCGTATTTTATCGACCTACCAGAAGAAGTACAAAATGATATAATAGCCAGAACCGAGTTTCAGGATTTATAAAAGGAGAAAATAGTGATATTTAATAAACTTTTTTAAAAGAGGTGGTGTAAATGAAATGAGTTAACCCTGGCCATTAAAAAAACATATTAAAGGAGGTCTTAAATGCCAAAGAGATTATTTATTAGTTTCATGGTAGTTTTCGTAATAGTTTTTACAACCGGACTTTTGTTAAATGGTTGTACTAAAACGACTACCACCTCACAACCCGCTCAAGTATTTAATTTTACATTGGGTACCATGAATCCAACAACGGACTTGGCCGATCAATCAATGGTAGCGTGGGAAAAGTGGATAGAACGTGAGAGCGAAGGCAGGATTAAATTTACTCATATGGCAGCCGAGAGTATGGCTGGAGCGACTGATCTTTATGATGCAGTCAGATCGGGTATCGGGGATATCGCAGCCCAATATTCAGCTTTTATGGCTGGCCGTTACCCAGTAAATGATGTATTGTCTATTCCTTATCTTCTTTCGTTTCCGACCGGAAATACAGCTAATGTAACTCATATGGAATTGTATGAAAAATATCCTGAGCTACAGGCTGAATTTACAGATGTTAAGCTTCTGTTTATTTATTATGGATCGACAACACAATTGCTTACCGTGGACAAACAAGTAAAAACCATGGAAGATCTCCGTGGTATGGTTCTCTGTGAGATAGGGCCCTGGGTTCAAAAAGCACTAACTTTGCTTGGTGGCGTTCCGGAAAATTTACCTCCACCTGACATATATGACGCCTTGGCAAAAGGAGTTGTGGATGGTGTCGAAGTTAACCTTGGAGCGGCACAAGTGTTTAATTATACAGACGTAATTAAGTACATTACTCACAACAGTGCTGCTCAACCGGGCTATTTTACCGTCGTAATGAATCAAAATAAATGGAACAGCCTGCCACCTGACCTTCAAGAACTCTTTTCCGGTGAGAACGCTTTGCTCGTTTCTAAAATGTTTGGATACCAAAGTGATCAACGTGAGCTTGCTGATTATGATAAATTTAAGGTGTCTCCAGATTACGTTTTTTACGAGCTAACGAACGATGAAAGAGAACGGTGGAAACAAACTTGTGCTCCTTTGAAAGATGAGTGGATACAAAGTGTTACTTCAGATATAGGGGAAGAGCAAGCAAATGCTATTTGGGAAGACGTGTTGAAATTTGCAGAGCAATATAAATATAGCGGCATCGATGTAGAAATGCAAGAAATATATAGAGATTGGATGGTTCAAGCCGGGTTTGACCCTGTTTATTAAGTTCGGAATTAGTTAAAGCTCTTGATGAGCCTATCATCAAGAGCTTTAACTCCCTTATGTTTTCGTCACCGAAGTCTGCCAAGAAGGAGGTGTAGGACGTGTCCTTTCTTGACTCTCGATTAGTTAAAACCTTCAAACGGATATTAAGGGTTATGTATTTTTTTGGACTTGCCGTACTCATTATCATGGTTATGCTCACTACCGTTCACGTTATCGGACGTTATGCTTTTAACTATCCAGTGAAGGGTCTAGTAGAAATGTCGGGTCTATTACTGCTAATTGTCATTTCGCTTGCAGGGGCATATACCGTGATAACCCGTGGTCATGTTACCGTAACCTTGCTGCTAAATAGGTTTCCACCGAGAGTCCGTAGTGTTATTAATTATGTTACGTATTCGTTATGCCTTATTTTTACAGCTTTGGCCGCGTGGCAGACTTTTCGGAGAAGTATATGGCTTTCACAAGTCGGACAAACAACTGAGATATTAGGTATTCCCATTCCGCCTTTTTATATTTTATTAGGTATATGCTGGGTGTTATTCAGCCTGGCAATTATCTTACAGATAATTACCTTCTTTAAAAGTTCTATAGATAAGGGAGAGACAGGGTGAGTCTAACGTTAGTGGCCGGTATCGGCGTCATAGTTGGCTTTTTACTAGTATATTTTGGGATGCCGGTAGCTTTTGCTTTTGGTCTCATCGGTTTCTTCGGTGTCGTATATATCAAGGGATTTGAGGCAGGGTTTGGTGCGATAGCGACGATTCCCTATGGAGTTTTAACACGTTATGCTTTTACGGTGATACCAATGTTTACTTTAATGGGATTCTTAGCTTTCGAAAGTAGATTCGCCGAAGAATTTTACCGGGGTATACGAGGGTGGTTAGGCCACACCCGTGGTGGAATGGCCTCGGCTGTTATAGTTGGGAATGCCGCTTTTGGTGCTTGTACTGGTGATTCCATTTCCGCCGCCTGTACGTTCGCTGCGATGTCATTACCTGAGATGAGAAAATATAAATACAGTGATATGTTAAGTTTAGGGAGTATAACTAGTGGAAGTCTTTTAGCTCAACTTATTCCTCCGAGTATGGGGCTAATAATATTTGGGCTACTTACAGAGACTCCAGTTGGTAAATTGTTCATTGCGGGAATAATTCCCGGCATGTTGCTTATGGTATTATACATCCTTACTATTTATATTATGTGTCGGCTAAAGCCTAACCTCGGTCCGGCTGGACCGAAATTGCCCTGGAAAGAGCGTATTAAAGCGACTCCGGGGATGTGGTCGCTGATAATAATTATTGGAGTTATCCTTGGTGGCCTTTACTTGGGAATATTCACTCCAACAGAAGCAGCTGCGGTGTCTGTATTAGTAGTTACTATTTTAGCCCTAATTAGAAAGAGATTAAGCTGGCAAGGTGTTAAACGAGCTTTTGAACAAACTGGAGCCACCGCGTGTTTAGTCTTTTTTCTCGTAATTGGTTGCATGGTATTCAACCTTTTCATAGCATTAACAGGTGCTCACCTTATATTCGGACAGTTCGTTGCTAGTGTCTCAAATTCACCAACCGTTGTACTTATAGTTATTACTGTCATTTATATATTGCTTGGCACGATTTTCGATATGCTCTCGATTACGATTCTCACGCTGCCGATTTTCTTCCCTATAACCATTGCGCTGGGGATTGACCCAATACATTTTGGAGTGATACAAGTTACTTCAGGTATATTAGGAAGTCTTACTCCTCCGTTTGGCATAATTGTCTTTGCTTTGAGTAGTTTTGTTAAAGAGGTGCCGCTTTACACTATTTTCCGTTCAACCTATCCCTTCCTCGTAACACAAATCGTGTTCGTTTTATTGTTAATATTTTTCCCTCAAATATCTTTATTCTTAACCAATACTATGAAGTAAAAAATAGTATTATATTTAGCGATTTATTACGACTTATTTAATACCTGTACCGTAGTATAGATAGGAGTTTTTCAAGGGCAGATCTTATGACTAAAAAACCTTCCAGAATTATTATAAAAAGACGGTACCGGAATAATAAAATCGAAGTTATTTATCGTAAGACAAATCCAATCGCAAATTCAAACGGTAAATTTCCGCCGTTAACGTCATGTATTAAAGTTGAAGAGGGAATCATTATCGAACGGGATGTCCCCGTAAACTTGAGAGACGGTACCATTATTTATACTGATGTTTACCGTCCTGAAGGTGCCTCTAATATACCTGCTATTGTAGCCTGGAGTCCTTATGGGAAACGATCTAGATATACGGGTTATGATACTCTTGGTGTTCCGCCGCTTACCGTTTCTCCGATGGCTAAAGATGAAGGTCCAGATCCTGCTTTCTGGTGTAAATATGGTTATGCGGTAGTTAACCCTGATCCACGTGGTGTGGGAAATTCTCAAGGTAATATTGTTTTTCTTGGGACTGCTGAAGGTAAGGACTGCTATGACCTTATTGAATGGGTTGCAATGCAAGAATGGTGTAGTGGAAAGATCGGGATGTCCGGGAATTCTTGGCTAGCTATGATACAATGGTTCACCGCTACTGAGCAGCCATCACACCTTACTGCAATAGCCCCATGGGAAGGGGCTACTGACCTTTACAGAGATATTCTATGTCGTGGTGGTATCCCAGAGACAGGCTTTACTGAGGGTTTTTATAGTTTTTTTTACGGACCAGCATATTCTGAAGACATAATTGCTATGATACATAAGTATCCCTTCATGAACAGCTACTGGGAAGATAAAATACCCTATTTGAATAAGATAAATATACCTGCCTACATCACCGCCGGTTGGAGTCATTTTCATTTACGGGGGTCTATAGAAGCATTCCGTAAAATTACCTCTCCGAACAAGTGGCTTCGAATACACAGGGATTTTGAATGGCCTGACTATTATACTCCGAATAACCTCAAAGATTTAAGAGATTTTTTTGACAGGTATCTTAAAGGTATTCGAAACGGATGGGAGATGATGGCACCGGTACGTTTGGATGTAATGGATGTTGATGACTCCGACTATCAGGTAAATCGTTGTGAAAAGGAATTCCCTCTTGAGCGTACCCAATATAGAAGACTTTTTCTTGATGCTAAGACTGGCCATTTATCCAATTATCCCGTGAAAAAAGAATCATATTTGAGCTACGAATCTACTAAACAAGCAGCTAAGTTTACTATTGAGTTCAAACACAATGTTGAATTAACAGGGTATATGAAGTTGCGTTTATGGGTCGAGGCTGATGGGGCAGATGACATGGATATTTTTGTTAATGTTCAAAAACTTAGTAAAAAAGGTGATTTCTTACCTACTTTTGTTCTTGGCCAATCGCACCCAGGAGCTTCAGGTTTGCTACGAGTATCGCATCGCGAAATCGATAAGGAACGTTCTACTCCTGCTGAACCTGTATTAACACATAGTGCCGAACAGCTATTAAAACCTGGGGAGATCGTACCGATCGAGATTGGTATATGGCCTTCCAGTAAATATTGGTATGCGGGACAAAAGTTAAGTTTGGCTATATCGGGTCACTACATAAGAGACTCGAGGTGGTTTGAACCGTTTAGGTGGGAATTGTGCAATCGGGGAAATCATGTTATTCATACGGGTGGAAAATTTGATTCGTATCTACTAATACCTGTTATTCCCCCGAAACCTCGCTAACAGTGCTTTATGAATATAGATATTTTTTTAGTTTGTAAATTATTGCCTTATAAATTAAGGTTAAATATTTACCAATCTGGGAGGTAAAAATGAAGATGCGTTTTCTCGGAAAAACCGAGCTTAAGGTATCCGAACTTTGCCTGGGAACAAGTACTTTTGGAGGTGTTGGTCTCTATAAAAAAGCCGGAGATATCGGACAGAAAGAAGCCAACTCGATCATAAATATAGCATTAGACTCGGGTATCAATTTCTTTAATACCGCCGAGGTTTATTCTAACGGAATGGCGGAGGAAATACTCGGTAAAGCTCTTGGCACCAGACGCAAAGAAGCTATCGTAATTACCAAAATCCATCCGACACGAAGCCCTGGTCCTAACGATGGGGGATTTTCAAGAAAGCATCTTATCGAATGTTGTGAAGCCAGCCTTAACAGACTCAAGACAGACTATATTGATATTTACCAATTGCATATGTTCGACGAATATACTCCTTTAGAGATTACCTTACAGACGCTCAATGACTTGGTGCGTTCCGGTAAAGTACGTTATATAGGCTGCTCCGGATTTACCGGGTGGCAAGTAATGAAATGCATTGCACTCGCACGTGAGAACCGATGGGAAAATTTTATGACCATCGAGGTAATGTATTCATTAATATCTCGGTGGGTAGAGCTCGAACTGGTGCCGCTTTGCCTCGACCAAAAAATAGGCCTCCTGGCGTTTGCTCCTTTGCACGGTGGCTATTTGACTGGCAAATACCGTCGGGGGCAACCATGGCCGACGGGAACGCGATTTGATAAACCACTGGATACGGGTCCATATCCTGTAGAACAAAAAAAACTATTCGATATTGTAGAAGAACTAGAAAGGATAGCTAATAGCCACAATGTTATCATTTCCCAAGTTGCCATGAATTACCTCCTTCGCAAACCAGCTGTAACTTCACTGGTTTTTGGCATAAGGAACTTACAACAGCTTGAGGAAAATATAAAAGCCACAGATTGGGAGATGTCTCCTGAGGAAGTTAAACGTCTTGATAAAATTAGTGGTTTGAAACGTAGATACCCTTATTATGTTTTTAATCCGGTATCTGAGCCTGCCCATTAATAATTAAGCTTCATCGAATAAAAATAAAATAATAATTAGGAGGAAAAAATGAATGAAATTAATTATTTCGCAGAGGTTGATAATGTCGAAAGCTTTGATGTTAGGGCAATGAGAGCTGTAAAGCGGCAGGTTAATGAGAGGCTTCAAGTTAAACCGGGCGAGCATGTTCTCATACTAGCCGATTTCGGTACGGAAAAGGAGATGATTCAGGCATTTACTTCTGCCGTGGTCGAAGCCGGAGCTATCCCTACCATAATGATTATGCCCAACAGCGGGTGGGACCCCTGGCCTTTAAGGCTCACTCCTATTGCTCATGACGCTATTTCGAATGGGATCGCCGATGCCATTATACGCTGCGAGCGAACTTTTGTATCACAATGGGGAAAGATAATGGACCCGCCGGTTCAACAACCTCCGGCAAAGGTTTCCAGACAAATGCAAGGCTCTGAACAAACTTGGAAGTACCATGGAGTTTTCGATATCGATAAGGATGAGATGGAGAAATATTATGATATTGCTAATAGGATAGCACGAATCATTGAAACGGGGAAGAAGGTAAGAATTACCGGTAGAGGCGGCACGGATATAACGGCGGAAATACACGGAGGAGGACAGGAAACCGAAAACTATCTCCATTCTTTAAAGAATCCAGAAATCATTGCTAAAGACTGGATGTGGGTTGGTGGCCATGTTAATGGATGTGAAGTAGACATTGCCCCGAGGAACGGAACGGCAGAGGGGATTGTCGTATGGGATGGTCCGGTCGCACATGTCCGCGGCCATGGTGAACCTATCAAATTAACTATTAAGAATGGTAAAATCGTGTCCGTAGATGGTGGAAAGGACGCCTTTATATTCAAGAGACTTCTTGAACGTGTCAAGGACTTGGATCAGATAGTCGAAATGGCGGCTGGTTTGACGCCCGGTTGGTTTCCAGATGGTGCCGTCCATGCCGAAAAACGGGGTTTAGGAAACACTCACGTAACTTGTGGTGGTTGGTATCCCCGACTTTTATCGCCGGGTCATGTGCAACCGACGCCATATATGCACATTGACGGTACTATTTATTGTGGAACGCTGGAAATAGACGGTAAAAAGGTTATAGAGGAAGGAAAGGTATTAGTATAAAAATATTACTTGTCTTTTTTTTAAAGTTTGACCTCTCGTGCCAATAGTGGGAGGTTAACTGATAGGATTATTTAGACTACAAAATTTATAATCACATAACTTGATTGCACTGGTTAGTGGCATTAAAATAGAACCGCATAATTAATAGGTAAGCAACATTATGTATAAAGAAAACAAAATACGAATATTAATAGCAGATGACCATCCATTTATACATGATGCCCTAAAAAACATTTTACTGAAACAATCTGATTTCGAAATAGTTGGGGAAGCTAGTGATGGACAAGCTTCCGTAAAACTTGGTTTGGAGCTAGTCCCAGATGTTATTTTGATGGACATCACAATGCCTATAATGGATGGTCTCGAAGCGACTAGAATATTAAAAGAGCAAAAACCTGATATTAGTATATTAATATTGACAGTTCATGATGAAGAGGACTTCATAGTAAACTTAATCCAAGCAGGAGCAGACGGTTATCTTATTAAAAGGGTTTTTGGTAATGAAGTGATTTCAGCAATAAGAGCTGTTCATGCGGGTGATATGGTGCTATCTCCAGACATAATACGCCGTGTAATAGTTTTTACTCAACAGCAAACACCTAATAATAAATCCGATGATAAATTATTTAGCAGCCTAACTCTACGAGAGATTGAGATATTTCGGTTAATGGCTAAAGGCAACTCTAATAAAGAAATAGCTTTAAGACTCGGGCTAAGTTTGGCAACTGTGAAAGGACATTTATTAACACTCTTTGCGAGATTGAACGCTAAATCACGCACTGAGGCATTAGTTATCGGTTTAAAGACTGGTATTATTGATATTAGTGATTTAAGTAATTAGGACAGTTACGTTATGGCGGTATCGCTGCGGTTTTTAAAAAAGGGCCAAGCCATCAAATTCTCAAATGTTCACATTTGGATCATTATTACTTTAGCAATAACATTAACAATATTTTATCGAAATTGGCCTTGGAGAGAATGGGCAGCAAATTATGATTGGTTTGCTCCTATATTAGTTAAGTTATCTTTGGCCGAATTTAAATATCACATTATAGGAAGCCTTTTCCTTATACCAATTATTTATAGCACTTTTGTTTTCCGGTTAAATGGTTCTATATTCTCTTTAATCCTTTCAATTGATGTGTTTATACGCATATTTTCCACTTGGCATAACGTAGAATATTTAGTTATAAATACAATAATTTTTTTCCTGCCAATGGCAGTTGTATCAACAATATCACTGGAGTTGTATCGTCGTAAAAGGGAAACACAAGTTTTTATTGAAAGAGACAGAGATAGACAAAAACTTGTATCCCAAGTGATAAACGCCCAAGAAATCGAAAGAAAGCGTATTTCATACGAACTCCACGATGATATTATACAAAAATTGGTTGCACTTGCTAGTTACATTGAAAACACCCCATTATCAAATTTTAACGAGAGAGAGATAAAAGAATTAAAAACAAACATCATAAAAGTAATAGACGACCTTCGCCGTTTAAGCCGTGATTTGAGACCCTCATCATTAGATAGATTGGGACTGGTATCGGCATTGAATGTTATGATCGCTAATATTAAGAGAGAGTTTGAAATCGATGTGTCAATTTCAATAGTTGGGGAAGAAAGAAAATTACCTGATGAAACAGAAATTAATATCTTTCGAATAATTCAAGAAGGATTAAATAACATTAAACGACATTCCGGAGCAAGGATAGCTGAGGTAATTTTAGAATTTTACACTGAAAAAACTAAAATAACTATAAAAGACAATGGAAAGGGTTTTGACCCACAAAAAGAGATGGAAAATTTTCATCGAAGTAATCGTTTGGGACTGCTCGGAATTAGAGAGAGGGCTAAATTAAGTGGAGGTGATATTCAAATAAAATCTTCTTTAGGACAAGGGACTGAATTGTTTATAGAAATACCAAACCAAGCGTTGATAGTACATTGATTATTCTAGTACGGATTTTATTGTGAAGGAAACTATAATAGTCAAAAGTTCATTACTCAAGGAACTATCTCGATATCACATTAGAACATGGGCGGATATTATTTACCGGAATGCATTGTTGTATCCAGACCGGGAAGCTTTTGTTTTCGGGGCAAAACGGATTACCTTTTCCGAGTTTAATACACGGGTAAATAAGTTAATTCACTCTCTGCAACGACGGGAATGCAGGAACAATGATGTTATAGGCATCCTGTCATGGAATTGTTTAGAGTTTGCCGAAGTATACGGGGCAGCGATGAAGGGCGGCTTTATCGTATCCCCGTTCAATCCCCGGTTGAAAGAAAGTGAATTGGAGTATATTATCAATAACTCTCTGGCGAATACCCTCTTTGTGGGTCCCGAGTTAGTAGATACGGTTAATTCGATACGTCCGCGTTTACCGAAGGTGAAAAACTTCATATCGTTTGAGGGTGTCGTCCCGGGGATGACGGCTTATGAAGACTTACTGGAATCGGCTTCAGGTAATGAGCCGGATGTTTTTGTGGCAGAAGATACTCCGGTTTGCATAATCTATACCAGCGGTACTACCGGCGTACCCCGCGGTGCTCTGTATACCCAGAAGCGGTTTATCGAAGAATCCAGGACCTTATCATTAGATATGAGGTTACAATCCGGACACCGGCGTATCCAGATAACTCCGTTATTTCATATTGCGGGCAATTCGCATTTCCGGGCGACTCTATACACCGGAGGGTGCAATATTATTTGTAAATTCTTCGATGCGGCCGAAACTCTGCAACTACTCCAGAAGGAAAAAGCCACGCATATCGATATCGTTCCCACCCATCTGGTAGCTATGTTAAATCTGCCGGATTTACAGAAGTACGATATTAGTTCGCTGAAAATGATATTTTACGGAGGCTCTCCAATGCCTCTCGAGATAATAAAAAAGGGTATGCAGGTATTCGGTCCGGTTTTTTCGCAAGGATACGGCCAAAGCGAAAGCGGTCCGGCAATCTGTCATCTGACCGAAGAAGACCACAGAGAATTGTTTCAAACTGAGTACGGGCAATTGCGGCTCGGCTCCGCCGGCAAGCCCTATATAGGCGTTCAGGTGAGAATTGTCGATGAAAAGGGTGAGGATGTTCCGGCGGAAACGGTAGGTGAAATAATAGTCCGAAGCGACCATATAATGCAGGAATACTTTCATAATCCTGAAGCTACCAGTGAGACCGTCATCGACAATTGGCTTCATACCGGAGATTTAGGGCGTTATGATGAAGGCGGTTATATATTTATTACCGACCGTAAGAAAGATATGATAATCACCGGCGGAGAAAACGTTTATTCGAGGGAGGTTGAAGAAATTCTTTACCGGCATCCCGCTATACTGGAAGCAGCGGTTATCGGTGTACCCGACCCGTATTGGGTCGAAAGGGTACACGCTGTTATTACGTTAAAACAAGGACAGATAACCACCGTTGAAGAAATAATTGCCTTTTGTAAAAAGCAAATTGCCGGCTATAAGGTTCCCAAATCGGTGGAGTTCGTTGAAGAGCTACCTAAAAACTCTTCCGGTAAGATGATGAAACGTGAATTAAGGGATAAATACCAGACAAAACATCCGGGAACAAGCACTAATAGCGGTAGTTAACTGCTTTATTGGGAACCCACAATAACCTTTAAGTATGTCATCATGCTAATTTATATAGAGATAGGGTAGGATTAGGGGTTGGCTCATACTGTCTCTAAGTTTTGCCGGCGATTCGTTGCTGAATGTAAATAATAACTTTATAAACCGATAAACTCACTCCAGGATTTGTCCTGAAGTAACAATAATATATTTGTAAGGAGGAAAAAATAAATGGAGTATCATGTTTTAAGTCCGTGGGGGGAAAAAGATAATGAGACGAGAGGTTTACAGCCCAGAGTAACCGATCTTAACGGGAAGACTATCGGCATGTTTTATTACTTTTTTGAATGGCAAGTGGCTATTTTAAGAGAAATCGAGAGGCAATTAAAAGAAAAATACCCCACCCTTAAATTCAGCTATTACCAATACACTGTAGAAACCAGTGAGATTGCTA
The DNA here is from genome assembly GCA_016927955.1 of Dehalococcoidales bacterium. GTDB lineage: Bacteria > Chloroflexota > Dehalococcoidia > Dehalococcoidales > JAFGLR01 > JAFGLR01. The sequence goes on along the minus strand of JAFGLR010000105.1, from coordinate 89 downwards.
ACGATACGACCTATAGAGAATCATTTGAGAACTGGTTAAAGGGAGTCGATACCGTTATAAGTGTTTACGGTAACATTCCATCTCCGACT
>JAFGLR010000104.1 GCA_016927955.1 Dehalococcoidales bacterium | reverse complement strand
GGGGTGGTAAATTATCGTGAGAATTTGACTGGTAAATTAACTTGAGAATTTCGCCCGGAAAGTGGTCATTTAACTTGAGAATCTACAGGTTATCTCCATCAATGACGAAATAGCAGTGCGACCAATTGCCTTCTCTGAGTGAATGCCTAAATAAAGAAATAACATTTTGTGAGTTTCCACATTGAGAGACTGAAATTGAATTTCCTAATATTTCTGCAATAACCTGAATTATATCTTCATGAGCTTGATCTTCTACAAAAAAAGTCGGTTTAGTGAATTCACCTAGTTTAATTATTTCTATTCCTTCACCAGATATTCTTCTTCTTAGTTCTGCTGGTATTTCTTTACTGATATCTATATGACCGTCTTTCCAAAACAAAAATTGTGTTTTGTTAAGAAAAGGTTTTTTAAATATTACTCTGCTATGGGTGGCGATTATTACTTGTTTTTTAAATTCTGTACAAAACCAATCGAAGAAATTAAATAATGCCTCTTCTAAATGCCAATTTAAGTGAATCTCAGGTTCATCAATGAGAAATACATCATTTCTATTTCTAGAAGTGTATAAATTAAATACTAATGACAATATTTCCTGTTCTCCAAGAGAAAGTCCATCAATTTGTATCTTGATTCCCTCTTTACTAATTGAAATTTCAGGATAACCGGTTTTAGTATCCCATTCTGATACTAGTTCATAATTTTCAAATATCATTTTAATTATTTTATTAAATTCTTTTGATAATTCTTTCATCTTATCGATCTGAGCCAAACCATCTTTGCGTAATTCATCAAAAGCTAAAAAATATAATTCCGCCAATGATGCGTATGCAACAAAAGTATTATCTTGGAAATTCGTACTTGCTTTTTCGTCAATATACTTCGTTAACATTTTGTTATCTCTACGCATTTCAGCAAATATGTTTTCTATCTTTTTTCTTTCAGAATTACGTTTTGGACTATATGCAATAATTTTTATTTGGTTAGCCGTTTCAAATGCTTTTATTTTTATGTTTCTTGATTCCTTCAATTCTTTCAATAGTGTTGTTTTACACGTACCATTCTCACCACTGATAATGTTCAAACCATTTTCGAATTGTATTGACTTAAAAAATAGGCCATTTAAAATATTAACATCTGCACTTGTTATATAGTTACTCATCCGTCAGTCCTTTAGTGTTAATACACCTTCATTAATTTATTAAGAGTAAAGCCAACCAATTATACACCCCGTTAATAATGACTACAATACCCTTTTTAGAATATCTGTCCCGTTTTGTCCCTTCCCTTTTTGTTTACCTTTGTTCCCCATTTGTTTCTTTTCGTTTACCGTCCGTTTTTATCCGTTTCCCCTTTGTTTTGGTTTGTTTTAATGAGGAATAATATAATTCCATGTGTGCCATTTCCTTCTTGACCTATAAGCACATTTGTGCTATTATAGGCTCTCTATAATATAGTGAGTGAAGTCTAAATGGAATAGTAATCTGGATTCCGGCTTTCACCGGAATGGGGAATCCCCTCGCTTATATCTCTCCCGCAAGGAGCGAGAGAAAACATGAAAGATGATAGCAGTTCGTAGCTTTAGCGTCCCTATAACCATCGGAATTCAGCAAGGCAGTATTTTGCCAGAGAAGGCTGGGTGAAGCCCGAAGAGGGAGGAAAGTGATGGGCAATCATCCCGTCCTCCCTCGTTCGGAGTAGCTTTGCTTCGGAAGCGATAACCCAACTAAAGTCCCGTATGACTTTAGTGAATCGGGAATCTCGGTAAAAGCTGGATTCCGGCGGGAGTTCATCCAGTATATCACTCGGAATTGGAAGGGTTTTGATGATTATTGTAGGGGCGAATGGCATTCGCCCCAGTTTGATAAAAAATGAATTGTTTCTCTACATTATTATTTCTTGCTATCTAGTTTTTAGTTTTAAGTTATGGTTTTGAGTTTTAAGGTGAATATGTTATTCGTTTCCTTAATAAATAAAACGAATAATTTTGGGGAGGTAACAAGGCACTATTTCTTTTCCGGCGGTAACAGGTGGGGTATGGCGTCTTTTATCGGATAGGTAACGTCACATTTCGCACAGGTAAGCGAGCCGGTTATTATCTCGTCGCCTTTTTCCTCGTTTACCTTAAGCTCCAGCTTGCCCTTGCACATCGGGCAGGCCAGTATATCATTCAATTTCTTCTTCATTATTTTTTACCCCTATATAGCGTTCTCCCTAATTATCTCTCCCTCGATGGGAGAGATGTAAGTGAGGGTGATGCCACTGTTTTTATTTCCCCTCACCTTAATCCTCTCCCACAAGGGGCGAGGAAATAAGGTTACGTTTTCTTTTTATCTCTAATTTCTAACAGTTCAAAGCCGGTAGTCTTATCCACCAGCCGGGCAATATCTACCCCAAGGATTTCGATAAGGACGACCTCGCCGATTACCCATGTCTTCACGCCGGGCCGCAGGCAGCCGGTGAGTGTACTGCCGGCACGTCCCAGCGCCGCATGGATATGGAGTACCGGCTTGCCCTTTCCATCGGGGGCGAGCAAACCCACACCGGCAACCTCGTGGACACCATCGACGGGTAAATACATCGGTTCGGGAGGCCTGTCATCGGTGTTACGCGGTCCGGAAACCACTTGTCCGCTGCCGATACCGCCAACCATTATCGCATAAGCCGTGGTTATCTTCTTTCGTACGGCAAATTTTTCGATACAATCCGGCACGACATCCCCGTCTTCCAGCCGGATAACGAATGTCCGCCCGATTTTCCCTTCGGTCGCTTTCATACCTGTCTCCCAGATTTATTAGCTTACGTCAATTTAATCTTCATAAATATAGCTTGTCAAGATAAATTAATTATTTTTATTCTGTATTGGCATTAACCCTTAGATTGTGGTTAAATTATTCCGAATAGTAAAGAATTTAAACAGAAAGTAGCCTGAAATGCGATTATCTAAATTATTCGGGAAAACTCTCAAAGAGAATCCTGCCGAGGCGGATACCGTCAGCCACCGCCTGCTGTTAAGAACGGGTATGATTTACCAGGTGGCGGCGGGTATTTACGCCTATATGCCGCTCGCATGGAGCGTGCTCAGAAATATCGAGGAAATCATCCGCGATGAAATGAATAAAGCCGGCGGCCAGGAACTGACGATGCCGGTGCTACAGCCGCTCGAATGGTGGCAGGCTACCGGCCGCGATAAGGTAATGGGAGAAAACCTCTTCGTCCTGACCGACCGCAAGCAGCGTAAGCTTGCCCTTGGACCGACCCATGAAGAGGTGATCACGACACTAGTCAGCCGCTTCGTGCAGAGCTACCGCGACCTGCCCCTGCTGCTTTTCCAGATTCAGACCAAGCTGCGGGACGAACCGAGACCGCGGGCCGGTTTAATCCGCGTCCGCGAGTTCGATATGAAGGACGCTTACAGCTTCCATACCGACGAGGCTGATTTGGATAAGTGCTATCAGACGATGTTACAGGCCTACCGTAACATTTTCGAACGCTGCGGCCTGCCCGCTATGATGGTCGAAGCAGATAGCGGGGCTATCGGCGGAAAGGATTCGAATGAATTTATGCTGATTGCCGAAAGCGGCGAGGATGAGATTATCTATTGCGATACCTGTAAATACGCGGCTAATGCGGAAAAAGCGAAAAGCCGCAAACTCGTACTGGAAAAAGAGGACGCCAAACCGCTGGAGGAAGTGAGTACCCCCGGGAAAAAGACCATCGAAGAGGTCTCCGGTTTCCTCAAAATACCGGCGTATCATACTCTCAAAGCTGTGTTTTATATCGCCGATAAAAGCCTGGTATTCGTCGTTATCCGCGGCGACCTCGAAGTAAATGAAGTCAAGCTCAAGAATCTGTTAAAAGTTGCCGATTTACGGCTGGCTACCGAACCCGAAGTGAAAGAAGCCGGTATCGTCGCCGGGGCAGCTTCGCCGGTAGGTCTTAAAGGTGTGAAAACCGTCGCTGACGATTCGTTGGTTTCCGGCGTGAATTTTGTCGCGGGAGGCAATAAACCCGATACCCACCTGAAGAATGTAAACTATCCCCGTGATTTTAAAGCGGACGTTACCGCCGATATTGCCCTGACCGGAGCTGGAGATAGCTGTGAAAAGTGCGGCGGCAAACTGGCCGCCACCAGAGGCATCGAGGTCGGGCACGTTTTCAAGCTCGGCACCGCATATAGCAAAATACTGGGAGCTAACTTTATCGACGCTACGGGCAATTCACAACCGGCCGTGATGGGCTGCTACGGTATTGGTGTCGGCCGACTGCTAGCCGCCGCCATCGAACAGAACCACGATGATAAAGGTATTATCTGGCCGTTACCCATTGCTCCCTACCAGGTCTATCTATGCCCGCTCTACCGCGATGGCACTAAAGTGGCCGAAATTGCGGAACATCTTTATCAAGAATTTACCGTTGCCGGACTGGAAGTACTCTTTGACGACCGTACCGATTCCCCCGGCGTGAAATTCGGCGATGCGGATTTACTGGGCATACCCTTGCGCGTTACCATCAGCCCCCGTACGCTGGAGAAAAACACCGTCGAAGTAAAATGGCGGAAAGAAAAACAGGCTCAATTCCTGCCGCTTGAGGGCATCACCGAAAAGATAAAAGAGATGATAAAGGGATAATATGACTCCTTTACGTATTTATTTTCGGGCCGATGTTTTTTTGGCTTCGGGATGTCGGAAATTTAGAGTCTATTGAGAGGGTCTATGTTCTCATTGTTTAAAAAGAAAACAAAGACATATTCTTCCGAGTCGAAATGGACAGTTCTTAAAGGCCAACAACAAGGTCATCCAATGTTAGTTAGGCGAAATGACTCAGCTAAGGAACTTCTAGGAAATCTGGAATATAAATATCGTTTTGGCGTCGCTGTTGTTCTACTTAAACCAAATGAATCAGGATTTCCTACCACAGAGGAAATGAAATCTCTTAATCTTATTGAAGATGAATTGTCCAATAAATTTGAATCAAAGCAAATGGCAATCCTCGTATTAGCTATTACTACAAATGGAATGCGAGAATTTGTATTCTATTGTCGTAATCCACAAATTATTGAATCTTCTCTCAATGAGATTCAAGCTAAATTTCCCTCGTATAATTTTCAGTCATACTTCCAAGAAGATAAAGACTGGAAACTCTATAAGGAGTTCGAAAAGGAATATTAACCCTTTAAAACCAAATATCTTATTACGCATGAGCAGCTATTCCTTTACGAATCTGTTTGTAACACATTTTAGCTTCAGATTAAACACAAATGGGGCGACCATAAAGGTCGCCCCTACATTTTTGTGACCATTCCGGCGAAAGCCGGAATCCAGTTTGTAATTGTTTACCAGAACCAGACTTTCGTCGGGTTGGTTAACCGGGTCGATTATGAATCAGCCGCTTCTAATTCTTTTTTGCTTCTCTGACTTTTAGAGCCACCAGTGGCGCATTAAGTTTCTCAGGGCCGCCACATTCCGGTATATAGCAGGTAACGTCACTGAAGATACATTTTTTATTACAATGTGGACAGTTCTCCGGCGGAACCTCGGCTTCCATAACGTAATCACATTCACTACATATCCACCAACTCATATATTCCTCCTATTTCCAAAAGTTAAGTCATGTCAATAGAGGGGATTACTATTCGCCTATGAAAAATTACCCCGGTTTTACCGCACTCACTTTAACGCTTAATACGGCGTTAACGAATTCTTTGATGGTGTCTTCCGTAATCCTGGCACTTTTAATGATTGGCATGGCATCCGGCTGAGCGACGATATCCTCCACCGGATAAATGTCCTCTTTATTTACCTTGATATCGGTAAAACCGGCCTTCTTGATTTCATTCAGGTAATCTTCTTTCTTCGAAGCACCGGCCACGCAGCCAACATAAGCCTGAATGGAGTTCTTTAAAGCCTCCGGCAACGGCCTGGTCAGTACGATATCGGAGACCATCAAACGCCCGCCCGGTTTCAGCACACGGAAAGCTTCTTTGAAAACCCGTCCCTTTTCCGGGGCTAAATTAATCACGCAGTTGGAAATGATGACGTCGACAGCGTTATCGGCAACCGGCAAATTCTCAATTTCCCCAAGCCGGAACTCGATATTCTTATAGCCGCCTTTACGGGCATTTTCCCTGGCTCTCTCAAGCATTTCGGAAGTCATATCAACACCGATGACTCTACCCTCCGGGCCGACTCTATCCGCCGCTAAAAAGCTATCGAAGCCCGCTCCCGAACCAAGGTCGAGAACGGTCTCACCTTTTTTCAGGGAAGCCAAAGCTACCGGATTACCGCACCCAAGGCCCAGGTTCGCCCCTTCCGGAACCGCATCCATATCTTCATCGGAATAACCGATATTTTTACTGATTTCCCGGGTAGAACTGGCCGCACCGCTGCCGCAGCAGGATTTTGTTGACGAGCAGCCACACGATCCGCTCTGTGTGCCGCTCTCTTTAGCAATATTGCCATAATGCTCCCGCACCGATTGTTTGATGTCTTTCTTCTGCACTATTTCATTCTCCTCGATAACATTACCGAACCCGTCGGTCACTAAACCGCATCAGGAATAGTGTAATTCTTCTGCCGGGTTATTGCATTTTTCTTCTGTCATTTCCGTCCTCACTATTTTTTAATCTCCTGCATCATCGGCCCGAGCATATCGGTAACCAAACCATTCAATTCGGCCACCTTAATCATAAACAGGCAACATACTTTACCGCCTTTTTCTACAGCGGTTACCGCCAGTTTATCCCCCGGGCGTATTTCGGCTTTATCCCGCAAATCTTTCGGCAAAACCATCTGACCCCGTTCGTCCACGCTTACCAGAGCTTCGACACGGCAATAGCCGGACGCCACGGGTTTACAGGAATTTTCTGCCCCTTCTTTAATCATCGGTATTCTCCGCTATTTCTGATATTTCTGATTCTACTGATAGTATAATGTAAAAAGGGAGCAACATGCAAATAATAAGAAGGAAAATAGTTTTATGTCAAATGGTAAAAGTACTACTGCATCCACCCTTTATTGGCGGGAAAATCATCTTTTAACGCTCTGTGATGACAGCGGGGGCATTCCCAGTAGCCCTGATTCAAACGGGCCACCATAAATTTGGATAGTCCGGATATATTTCCTTTAGTGTGAAAATTATGGATGAACGCGCGGAGATTGCCGATAGCCTCGGCATGCCTTCCGTTCAATTTAGCACTCAACTCGTAATCGGTAGAATGCGGGTTCATTAAAATCGTGTTGAATTCCTGTTCGCTCCAGTTGAGGTCGAAACTCATATATTTCCCCTTCAGAGGTAATGCTATTTATGCACGCAATACCGCTCCGGTGTCTTTCGCCAGCTTTTTTAACAGCCCTTTCATAACACCGTTTATCTCTTCTTCTTTGAGAGTACGTTCCGCACTCTGGAAAGTAATACGGTAAGCCAGTGATTTCTTGCCGGCCGGAACCTGTTCGCCGCTATAGACATCGAATAATTCAATATTTTTCACCAGTGAGAAGCCGCGGATTACATCAGTTATATTAAGGTGCGTTACTTCGATATCCACGACCAGCGCAACGTCACGGACTACCGCCGGGAACCTGGGCAAGTGACGATAAGCAGCTACACCCGATACAACCGATACCAGTGTTTTCATGTCGAGCTCGAACATGTAAATTGGCTCGCTGATTTCAAAATTTATCAATACCTTAGGGTGTACCTCACCGACAACACCGATTTTATTACCTCCCGCCATAACTGCAGCCTGTTTACTCGCATGCAGCCCGGCATCGTCAGACGGCTCAAAGGATGCGGCAATGTTTAATTGTTCGAGTAAAGCCTCGACAACACCTTTGGCATCATAGAAATCTACCGTCTCATTTTTACTGCCCCAGGAGTGTTCATTCCTCAATCCGGCCAATACACCACAAAGGGTTTCCCTCTCATCCGGTAATTCTTTCGGTCTGGCTAAGTAAACCCGGCTGACTTCGAAGAACCTCAGGCCGCCTTCCTCAAAACGGCGGTTGGCATTAACAGCCGCGAGCAGATTCGCCCGCAAAGTAGGCCGTAAATACTCCTGGTCGATTGTCATCGGGTTAACCAGCTTTAACGGCGTTGGTTCGAATGGAGCTGCTTCCGGATGGAGTTTTTTCAGCCATTCACCGGAGACTAGGGATAATGACATTATCTCCTGGAAACCAAAACCTGCCAAACTCCGGCGTACCTGTCTCTTTAAACCGATAATCGGCTCCGGATTCTGCGGCGGGACAGGTTCACTGAGCATCGTCAGCGGTATCTTGTCATAGCCGATAATCCGGCCGACTTCTTCTACTAGGTCAACCGGCAACTTGATATCGCTGCGCCAGTAAGGCACGGCAACCTTAATCTCGGTTTTGGCGGCATTAGGCTCACAAACGAAGCCGAGCGAAGTTAATACGCTAACTATCCGGTCGTATTCTAATTTGACATCAAGGATTGTGCCCACCAGTTTAACGGGCAAGACAATCGGCGGTATCTGGGTTCGGCCGGGATAAACATCGATGATACCTTTAGCGGCAGTCCCGCCGGCCAGTTCGAGGATTAGCTGAGTCGCTCGTTTTAGTGCCGGAATAGTCAAATCAGCCCGGATGCCCCGCTCGAAACGCTGTGAGGCTTCCGAACCCAACCTTAAAGTTCGAGCGGTATAATGAATATTGACCGCATTAAAACAGGCAGATTCCAGTAAAATCGCCTCAGTATTTTCGGTAACATCACTGTTAGCGCCGCCCATAACGCCTGCAATAGCAACGGCACGGTCTAAGTCTGCAATAACCAGATTATCCGGTGAAAGAGTCCGTTCGACGCCGTCGAGAGTAGTGAGCTTTTCCTTCGGATAAGCCCGGCGGACGATTATCTTTTGGCCGCGAATCTTGTTGTAATCGAACGAATGGAGCGGCTGACCGTATTCCAGCATTACATAGTTAGTAATGTCAACGATATTGTTAATGGGACGCTGTCCGGCAGCTATTAACCTTTCCTGTAACCACTGCGGAGACGGAGCTATTTTAAAGCCGGTAATCATGCTGGCACAATAGCGAGGGCACAAGTCCTTAGCTTCGATTTCAATGGTAATGCTGTCTATTATAGGTGAACCGCCTTCAACATAGGTCGGCTCTGATAATTTGATATTCTGCCCGGTCAGGGCGGCCGCTTCGCGGGCAACCCCGATAACCGAAAGACAATCGGAACGGTTGGGAGTTACTTCCAAATCCAAGACCGTATCGCCGAGATAGCTGCTTAGAGTCTGGCCGATAGGGACCGCTTCCGGCAGTATTAAAATACCTTCATGGTTTTCGGAGATACCCAGTTCCTTTTCCGAAAGGCACATCCCGCTGGACTCGACCCCGCGGATTTTGGCCGGTTTGATTTCCCCTACCTTACCGCTATGCGGGTCATTAACCCTAGCCCCGACTTTACCGAAAGCAATTTTAGCGCCGACGGCGACGTTAGGTGCCCCACAGACCACGGTCTGTTTTTCCGGCTCACCCACATCTACGGTAACCAAATTCAATTTATCGGCATTGGGATGGCGATTGACCGCTTCAATCCTTCCGATAACCACGTTATCCCAATCGCCGCCGATAGTGACGACCTCTTTAGGTTCGCAGCCGGCCATCGTCAGCCGCCGCGCCAGTTCGGCCGGAGTAATATTAATATCCAGATAATCTTTAAGCCATTTAAGTGATACTTTCATCTTAGAACTGCCTCATAAATCTCAAATCGCTGCCGTAAAGCAAGCGGATATCGTCGATTCCGTAGCGAAGCATCGGTAAGCGGTCTATACCGATACCGAAAGCAAAGCTGGTATACTCATTGGGGTCGATTCCGGCCCTTTGTAACACCCGCGGATGGGTCATACCGGCACCCAGAATTTCAATCCAGCCGGAGCCGCCGCAAAGACGGCAGCCTGCACCGTGACAGATAGCACAATCGATAGCCATTTCCACACCGGGCTCAACGAAAGGGAAGAAATCGCAGCGGAAACGGGTTTTCCGGTCGTTTCCGAAATAACGGCGGGCGAACTCATAAAGCGTTCCTTTAAGGTCTCCCAGCGTAATATGTTTGTCTACGGCAATGCCATCAATCTGGTGGAACATCCAGCCATGTGTTGCATCCACCGCTTCATAGCGGTATATCCGTCCCGGTTCGACAACCCGAATCGGCGGTTTCATACTCGCCAGCGTCCGGGCGGTCACCGACGTAGTATGGGTGTGCAGCAACATCGAATGCTGCTCCTTTTCATC
>JAFGLR010000010.1 GCA_016927955.1 Dehalococcoidales bacterium | reverse complement strand
GTATGGGACGGTCTCTTCGACCAATACAGCGGTCTCATTATGGGTATGACAGCGGAAAATGTTGCCGAGCGATATCATATTTCGAGGCAAGACCAGGATGAATTTGCCTATACCAGCCAGATGCGCGCCAAAAAAGCCCTAGAGACCGGTCGATTTAAAGATGAGATAGTGCCTGTAGTAATTCCGGGGAAAAGGGGACGGCCTGATGTAGTAGTTTCACAGGATGAGCATCCCAAGCCTGATACTACACTTGAGAAACTGGCACAGTTACCGACTGCTTTTAAAAAGGACGGCACCGTGACTGCCGGCAACGCATCAGGTATGAATGACGGAGCTTCCGCCGTTTTAATTTTATCAAGAGAACTCGCTGATAAATACGAGATGAAAAGAAGATGGCGAATCATCGGAAACGTAGCTGTCGGCGTCGACCCCACTATAATGGGTATCAGTCCTATTTACGCGATTAGAAAGCTTCTTGATAAGACCGGCTTAAAAATAAGTGATATCGAACTTTTCGAGATTAATGAAGCCTTTGCGGCTCCCTCCGTGGCTGTTGAAAGAGAACTGGGGCTTAACCGTGATATCGTCAACGTTAATGGAAGCGGTATTGCCCTCGGACATCCTATCGGAAACACCGGCTGCCGGATTGTTGTGTCTCTTATTCATGAGATGGAAAAGAGAGGATTAAAAAGAGGTCTGGCCAGCCTGTGCGGCGGCGGCGGACAGGGACAGGCTATTATCATAGAAAGAGATTAACCTAACAAAACCGATTTAACGAAATTAATAAAAGGAGTTAAATATGGATTTTAAGGGTAAGGTTGCTGTCATTACCGGAGCAGCCAGTGGTATCGGCCGGGGTGTTGCAATAGAAATGGCCAAACTTGGTGCGGATATCGTAACCGCCGATCTTGACGATAAAAACTTGGAGTCAGCCTGTAAGGAGATAAAAAGTTTAGGGCGCCGTGCCCTTCTCGTGCACTGCGACGTATCAAAAGATGCCGATGTGGAAAATTTGGCTAAACAAACCTTTGCGTCGATGGGAAAGTGTGACATCCTGATGAACAACGCCGGAACAGCAGTCCGCGGTCCCGTAGAGCACCTGACCGTTGCGAATTGGGAATGGCTTGTGCAGATTAACTTCCTGGGAGTGATACGTGGCGTCAGGGCTTTTTTACCTTACATGCTTCAGAGAGGCAGCGGGTATATCATTAATACCGGGTCAGGTGCCGGGTTCAACGCTACCGAGCCTCCCGGGCTATTCGAATCAAATATTCCTTATGCGGCCACAAAATTCGGGCTTGTCGGCCTGTCAGAGGGTCTTTTCGGTTACCTACGGCCTAAAGGGATTGCCGTATCAGTCCTTTGTCCGGGTTTTGTGGCAACTAATTTGTCCGCCAATGTCCATTTTGTCGGAGATGATGAAAAAGAATTTCAATTGAAACCTGAGGACATTCAGAAGGAAAAAGAAGCTCTGTTTTCCTCACCCGATGTCGAGACTCCCGAAGGCGTGGCGAAAATATTAATAAAAGGAATGAACGAGGATAGGTTCCTTATATTCACTCACGCGGGGATGGTAAAATCCTTTAAGGAAGAGCGGGGACAGGATTTCGGTAAACTGGAACAGCATCTGCAAAAGAAATTTCCGAAATAGATAGAACCGGCTCCGAGGTTTTCCATCCGGTTATAATATCGTTATGTCTTTGACGAGAGAAGAACTGATTCAAAAAGCCGCCGCGGATTTAGTAAGACCACACTACGCGGTGGCTTTAACCGGCGCCGGAATCTCCACTGAGTCCGGTATCCGCGATTTTAGAGGCCCCGACGGTATCTGGACGAAAGACCCGGCAGCGGAAAGACTCGCTTATGAGATGTACGGACGCCTGCGGGCCAATCCGAAAGACTACTGGAAAGAGACGCTGAATTCTCCCGGCCTGTTCGGTAACCTGGCGGAGGTAAAGCCCAACCGCGGGCACTTTGCCCTGGCAGAACTGGAAAAGATGGGTATTCTGAAGTGTGTCATCACGCAGAATATCGATAATTTACACGAAAGGGCCGGCAGCCAGCGGGTACTCGATTACCACGGTAACCATTTCAAGTTACGCTGTATGCGCTGCAATAAACGGTATCTCATCGAAGACTATGATTTACAGCAGTTGAATAAAAACGATGAACTGCCGCCTCGCTGCCGGTACTGTAACGGTATTTTAAAGCTGGACGTAGTCTATTTCCAGGAACCGATTCCTGATGATGTCGCTATCCAGAGTCTAAGAGAAATGGAAGATTGTGATTTGCTGCTGATTTGCGGCACCTCGGCGGTGGTTTATCCTTTTGCGAACCTGCCCCGCATTGCCCGTAATAATGCCAATATTACCATTATCGAAGTGAATATGGAACCCACGCCCCTGACCGAAGACGGAATATCGGACTATTTTATACCTGGCAAGACCGGCGAAGTGCTGCCGGCCATCGTAGCGGAAGTTAAAAAACTAAGGAAATAAAAGACTGCGTTTTGCTGCCAGTAGTTATCCCAATGTTTTTTCATGTATTGGGTTTAATAAATACTTGTTAGTGTTTCCTATCTTCTTCCAGTTCGTCCAGCCTCGCGTCGCTGATGCCGAAATGGTGGGCTATTTCGTGCTTAACTGTGTTTTCGATTTCTTTAATTATCTTCCATTCATCGTGGTGCAGCGATTCAATAGACTGCTGGAAAATGGTTATTTTGTCCGGCATCACCATACCGTAATAAGAACCCCGTTCGGTTTGCGGAACGCCCTCGTAAAGCCCGAGCAGTATGTCTCCGTCTGCTACTTCCTGTTTGGTTAACTGTTCCGGAGTCGGCTTGTCAATTACCACGATATCCACGTTTTCCAGGCTCTCCTGGAACTCCTCTGGCAGGTTTTCCACAGCCCGGGCGACGAGCTCCTCAAAACGCTCTCTATTCATGGCTAGACCACTTCCATTTTATCGAGGTCGAATTTCATATCATCACGGGCGGCGATGACCCTGATACCGGTTCTGATGGATATCTGCCGGGCGATTTCCGGCGGATTTGCCTGATAAATTGCCGTACCGAAGTGAGTTATGATAGCAGCTCTAGGCTTCATATCGGCCACCAACTGCTCAACGTCGTTAATGGAAAGATGGTCGATGGGCCAGTGTTGTTCCATCATCACGACATTAATAATAATAAGGTCCGTGGCATAATGTTGGTTTAATTCCTTAAAGAATTTCGTATCGGCGATGTAAGAAAAAGTACGGTCGGGCGTTTTAAAAACAATACCGTAGGTTTCGACGCCGTGAACATGCTTAACGGGAGTATTCATTGAGGCACTATCGATTGTGTAAAACTTGCCGGCCTGCATTATTTCTATAGCGTCGAGCCGTTCTTTCAGGTAGGAATAGATAACCGGTTCGGGGCCGAAGGCATCGGCGGGAGCCAGGAGTATACCGTGCGGTTTGAAACCGCCGCGGGTCATCGCTTCAACCATAATATTGAGGTCGGCGGAATGGTCCAGATGGCGATGGGACAGGATAATGGCTGACAGGTTCTCAGGATTAAGCTTATTGCGGATGGCGTGGACGATACAGCCCGGACCGGGGTCGACCAGGATTTCCGTACCGTTTAAATTTAACCAGATACCGCCGGAGGCCAGCATCTGGCTGGCAACCATCAGACGGGCCCCGCCGGTACCGAGAAAAGTGATACTGTTTTCCATATGCTTAAACTATATACCAATATAACGGATTAAGTTTGGTATTTACAATTTGGAGGCTATTTTTGACGGCCTGCTCATATCATAGTTAAAATAAGACAAGTGTATTGAAGGGGTTAAGTATGAAACACATTTGGGCTCCTTGGCGTATCGAGTATATCCGGCAGACCAAACCGCAGGGTTGTATTTTATGCGACAAACCGAAAGAGAAAAAAGACAAAACGAACGGGATTTTATTCCGCGGTAAATATAACTACATTATGATGAATAATTACCCCTATAATCCGGGGCATCTGATGGTGGTGCCTTACTCTCATATAGACAACTTGGATAAATTGGACAGTAAAGCCAAACTGGAAATGTTTGAAATCATTAACCGGGCTGTCAATGCTCTGAAAACAGCCATGAAACCCGCCGGATTCAATATCGGGATGAATCTGGGACGGGTGGCCGGCGCGGGTATTGACGACCATTTGCACGCTCATGTAGTGCCGCGGTGGAGCGGGGATAATAACTTTATGCCGATTATTGCCGATGTCAGAGTAATACCACAGGCGGTTGCCGATACTTACCAGCAATTAAAAGAGTGTTTTAAATAGCCTAACATTGCGATATTATTTGTAGAATGCAATGTGATAACGTGTGTTTGATAACGTATAATTAAATATGAATAGTGTATTCCTCAAGTTATTTACTGTCTTACTCTTACTGGCTGTAGCATCCACCTCTATTTCCTGTTCTCTAGCCGGCTCCAGCTCGACGATTACCGCAACATCACCGGGAGAGGTCGTATATTGGGAAATGCTGTATCCGGCTAGTTTTGAGCCTTCTCAGGTGAAAAACGTGGACGCGATAGCAGTAGTCTCAGGTTCGCGCCTCGATATATCCATATCAGCGATTGACTATGGTATCGCTTTAAAATCCGATGGTACGGTTTATTATTGGGTGGCACAGGGTGGCGGAAGTCAACAGGATAATGCTGAGGCCAGCCAAGTAAGCGGCCTTAAAGATATTACAGCTATATCTACCGGTTTCGGTAACAGTCTGGCACTGGATTCAAATGGAAAAGTTTGGTCTTGGGGAAATAACTACTATGGACAATTCGGCATTGGTATTACCGGTGGCGGCGACCATCCTCAGGGTACTACAACCATCCCCGGGACTACACCACCTCTAACAATTCAACAACCGGTTCAAGTAACCAACCTGAATAATGTAATAGCTATATCCAGCGGCTTAAAGCACTGCCTGGAACTGAAAACGGATGGTACCGTCTGGGCGTGGGGTGATAATGAATGGGGACAGTTGGGTGACGGGACAAGGACTGCCCGTTATTTTCCAACCCAAGTAAAAAATCTGGAGGGAATTGTTGCCATTTCCGCCGGGCATTACCACAGCTTGGCATTGAAGTCGGATGGCACGGTTTGGTCTTGGGGCGATAACGAAAGCGGAGAGTTAGGCAATGGTACGACTTCAAATAGCTATTTCCCTATCCAGGTAAAGGGGCTTACGAAAGTTACAGCTATTGCGGCGGGGGAAGCTCACAGTCTGGCACTAAGGTCGGACGGGACTGTCTGGTCCTGGGGCAACAATGAGAACGGACAGGCTGGAAACGGCACCCATAATACAAAGGAAAATCCGGCGGTTGCTACTCCGGTAAAAGTAAGTATTTTAAAAAATGTAATAGCCATATCCGAAGGAGGAATACCCGGAGGGGGTGAATCTATTCCCGGAGCATTAGTGAAATATGGTGCCGGTTATTGCTTAGCGCTGGAATCAGATGGCACTGTTTGGAGATGGGGAGCGACAGTCGCCTACTTAGAGCCATGGTTACAAACATTTAATAGCACACCGCAAGAAATAGACGGACTTAGTAGTATTATTGTTATTTCCGCAGGTGGATATTACGCCACCGCAATTAAAAACAAATAACGGCGTATGACAATGTGCCCCGGTTCTGTTATATATCTTCGTATTCGAGGCTGATATCTAACGCTTTTACAGAATGAGTAAGGGCACCTATCGATATGTAATCCACTCCAGTCTCAGCAACCGCACGCACGTTAGCCAAAGTAATACCACCGGACGCTTCGATTGAAGCTCTCTTATTGACCAGCTTCACGGCCTGCTTCATATCAGCCGGGTTCATATTATCCAGCATAATGATATCGGTACCGGCTTCGACGGCCTGTTTGGCGGCCTGCGGCGTCTGCACTTCAACCTCTATTTTAAGTTTAGCCGGAGCTTTTTGCGTGGCTGTGGCTATGGCTTCTTTTAGACTAATCCGTTGCTTATGTAATATAGCTAAGTGATTATCTTTAATTAAAATGCTGTCGCTTAAATCCATCCGGTGATTTTGGCCGCCGCCGGTTTTCACGGCATATTTTTCCAGTATTCTCAGGCCGGGGGTAGTCTTGCGGGTATCCAGTATCTTAACCGGCAATCCTTTAACAGCGGCAACATAGCGGGAGGTTTCGGTAGCGATACCGCTGAGGTGTTGTAAAAAGTTCAGGGCGGTACGTTCCGCTTTTAAAATGCTGCTGAGTCTACCGTTTACTCTGGCGATAATATCACCGGATTTAATTTCTTGGCCGTCTTTAATCAGGACGGCAAACTTCAGGCTGGAATCGGTTTTAATAAATACTCTCCGGGCTATCTCGATACCGGCTAAAACGCCTTCAGCCTTAGCCAGGAAATAAGCCTGCCCCTGCCAGTTATCCTTTATCAGGGCATTTGTCGTAACGTCACGCCCGATACAGTCCTCGGCCAAAGCCCGGGTAATAAGTTCATCGATTATCTTATTATTCAGCCGCATCATCGTTCCTGAAAACAATATGTTTTTCCCAGTCGGCGGACGTCTCCGGACAGTCCGTTCGGGAATGGGTACCCCGGCTCTCGGTACGGAGCAAGGCCGCCTCGGTCATCAGGCGTCCGCAGGCAACCAGGCTGTTCAGCTCAAACCAGGGCTGGTCGGTAGGCTCGGGTAAGACTGTTTGCCAGCCAGCCAGGATATCAGCCATTTCTGCGAGACCTTCTCCGGAGCGTAATATTCCCACTTTATCCCAGAGCAAAGACTGCAAATTAGGCAAGTTAAGCTGCGGCACTTTTTTAATGGTTTTCCGTCCCGGCAGCTTATAGTGTTCGGCCATATTCGCAGGTTTGATTTCGGCCGGATTTTTTTGCTGTGTCCGTTCGATAGCCCGCTTGCCGAAAACGATACCTTCCAGTAAGGAGTTAGAGGCGAGGCGGTTAGCTCCGTGTACGCCGGTACAGGCACATTCACCGACGGCTAAAATGCCCGGAATATTCGATTCTCCCCAGGTATTTACCCGGACTCCACCTATTGTATAATGAGCGGCCGGTGCCACCGGAATAAACTCCCTGGTGATGTCCAGTCCGTGGTCGAGACAAAAACGGTAAATCTGCGGGAAGCGGGTCGTTACCTTTGCACCCTGCAGGTGAGTAATATCTAAAAATACCGAGTTACTCCCCGTTTTTCTCATCTCGTAGATAATACTGCGGGCAACGACATCACGCGGAGCAAGTTCTTTCTGGGGGCTGTAATCGACCATAAAAGCCCGTTTCTGATTGTTCCGCAAGATACCGCCTTCGCCTCTGACGGCTTCGGAAATCAAGAAAGGGTGAACGCCCGGCATGTGGAGCGCGGTGGGATGGAACTGAAAAAACTCCATGTCGGTGATTTCAACACCGGCATTATAAGCCAGAGCAATACCGTCGCCGGTAGCGACGTCGGGATTGGTCGTGTGCTTGAATAGACGTCCGGCACCACCCGTGGCTAAAATCAGATAACGGCAGGCGTAGTCCCTAATAAAACTACTGCGGCCATCCAGTACCCGGATACCCCGTAATTTACCTTTAGACACTAATATTTGGGTCGCCAGGCTGTATTCTAAAACCCGGATACTGTTTTCTCTGACCCGGCGGCTGAGGGTAGTTTCCAGCCTTTCTCCGGTAGCATCACCGCCGGCATGCAGGACCCGCGGTACGCTATGGGCGGCTTCTCTTCCCAGGGCTACCTCGCCGTTAAACGTATCGAAAGAAACGCCGAACCTGACCAAATCGGCAATACGGTCGGTGGCTTCGGCTACTAAAATCCTGACGGATTCCTCATCGCACAAACCGGCACCGGCATTCATCGTGTCCTGAAAATGGAGCGATACCGAATCGTTCTCGCCGACCGGGGCGGCAATACCACCCTGGGCGTATCTCGTGTTGCAGTCGTCGATACTGCCTTTGGTAACAATCAGGACGCTACCCAATTCGTTAGACAGTAAAGCTGAGTAAAGTCCGGCAATACCGCTGCCGATGATGATATAATCATAATAGCTGGAAGCCCGGTTTCTTGCCATTTATTTCACCGCCAGCATCCTATCCAATGCCCGTTTGGCTTTAATCCTGATATCTTCCGGTACGGTAATCCGGTTAGCCTTCGTTTGCATCGTTTCGATAACGTTTTCCAGTTTTGTTTTTTTCATGTTGGGGCATATGAGACTGGAAGCGATAACGAAAAATTTCTTCTCCGGGTTATCTTTATGCAACCGATGGAGCAAACCCTCTTCGGTACCGATTAAGAAGCTGTCGGCCGGACTGCTTTGAACATAACGAATCATTTGAGAGGTACTAAGAGCGGCATCGGCCAGGGCAATCACTTCCGGACGGCATTCGGGATGGACAATAACTTTTGCGTCGGGGAGGTTTTGTTTAGCCAGTTTCACGTCGTCCGCCGTAAGCTTGGCGTGTGTGGCACAAAAGCCCGGGTATAAAATAATCCTCTTTTTAGTCTGGGTCGATACGAAGTGCCCGAGATTCTGATCCGGTACGAATAGTATTTCATTATCGGGGAGCGATTCCACGACTTTTACCGCATTAGCCGAGGTGCAACAGATGTCGCTGCCGGCTTTGATAGCGGCGGAGGTATTAACATAGGAGACAACGGCAGCTTGAGGATACTTGGCTTTCCACTCGTTTAAGTCTTTTTCGGTAATCATATTTGCCATCGGACAGCATGCCGTAGCGGCAGAAAGCAGCACCATAGCGTCAGGGCTCAGAATAGCCGCAGTCTCAGCCATAAAATCCACGCCGCAGAAGACAATCGTTTTAGCTTTGGCGTCTCCACAAAGGCGGGCCAGTTCGTAGGAATCGCCGACGAAGTCGGCAACATCCTGTACCTCACCGACCTGATAATTATGAGCGACGATGATGGCATTCAGCTTGTTCTTCAGGTCGAAGACCTGTTCTCTAAGCTGAGATAACTCTGCGGCGGTTCTCGGGATATTAATAAGTCCGGAATGCAAGGTAGAATCAACCTCCTTCGCTATCGGTAGATTTAATTCTAACCCTTGTAAATTACACAGCGCAAATAAAAGAAAAAACAATTTAAAAATGGGAAGTAATTATTCTACTCGATTAATATGCCGACCATGAGGCCACGGGGATATTATTTCAATAACTTAATTGTTAATTCATGTGTTCCATGCCCTTATGGATCGGGGCTGGATCCTTCCCGAGTAATATCAGGCCAAAGTGTTCCAGCGGGGCTTTTGTTTTAGGGTCAACATCATGCCAGCGAACCAAGAATTCCTCTTTAGTCAGCCATGTTTTTCTGAATGAGGCCGGGTCCTCAAAAACGATAATATTATCATAATACCCGATGAATATAACATAATGGCCGTGTTCATTACTGGCCCGCCAGTCATCCAGCGTCATATATTTATCAGCCCATGCCTGCACGAGTACGATGACGGGGTGTTTCTTATCTACGTATAGTTTTATTTCGTCAAGTGTCCAGCCAGTCCTCGAGATAGTCTGAAAACCATGTTTTTCGGCAAAAGAAACGATGTTATTTATCGAGGTACCGTTATCATCGCTCTTCAACGCTTTTAACAGTTTACCTTCAGTGTATTCCATACCGTAATATGCCAATACCAATTGCAGAGCTTTTACCCCACAATCATAATCATAAGATTGCCGTCCGGAAGGTAAATCAATCATCTCTTTTCCCCGCTATTAATGATATGTCATACTTTTTAAATAGTAAATTTGTATGTAAAGACAGAATGCAATTATGCATCATTAATACTCAGAAAGGTATACGTAATACTAAAATACCATTGAGGCTAAGCACTGTAATTATACCATAATAAGAAAGGCAAGCGGTTTGAACCGCTTGCCTTTCCGAAGCTGGGGGTACCATAATCCATAATAGCAAACTCAATCTTTAATACTGTCTTACTCTGCCAGTACTGATTTTGTTATACTTTCTTTTCCTATCTGCAACCCTGATTGCTTTAGACATCAATTTGAGCCTGTTCAGGTATGGTACGCTGCACATCAAAATAGTCATCTGCCCTGCGGACACTCAAAACCGCCACCTATAGGTCCGATCCTGCCGGGCATACCGAACTCGCGATTATTTTCGGTACCGGGCAATTGTAAATCCAATCCGGCTAAAGGATTAGCGTCACGCCAAGTTTGCAGGGCATCTTGGTATTCCTGGTCGGAAGGTCTGGAGTTAAGCCATTTTTTATAGGCATCAGCCTGTTCCTGGGTAATCTTACCATCAGTCACAAGTTGTGCTAACCATGTATCCAGCCTTTCCTGCCGGATTTCACTCCTGGCTTCCTGAAAGGCTGTCTTTAGTGAGTCTACGGTGATGCCTAACTTAGCGGCAACTTTTTCTAACAGCGTATCCTGTGGGTTAGTGGTGACCGGTGCAGTGGTAGTCGTGCCCGTATCGGTATTAGCGACGACGATGCCGCCGACTGTTGCGAGGGTAACAAGAGCGATAACCACCCCTAAAATAATCTTCTTCTTTAACGACATTACTGTTTTTGCCTCCTCCTCTCAATCGTATTAACAAACCATTTATCCTCATATTACAAAACTGGTATTAAGAACCGATTAAGAAATTAAAATAAATTTAAAGCGCTTCCGTTGAGCCTGAATAATTGACAATTGGAATCTGATTTTGGTATTCTTTACGTGAAAAATACTCGTTAGGATCCGGAAAGATTATTCATTTTTCTATAGCTTACACTTTCACTCGTTTTGTGCAAATTAAGAGAAGAGACCTTTATCAAAACGAAGATTCCCGTCTCAAAAACCTCAGAGAATATACACCTGCGATTGGTAAAAAAATATAAGGAGTTCCGAAAGATGAAAGAAATCAAGAAGTTCGTGGTACTGGGAGCCGGCGCGATGGGTGCCCAAATCGGTGCCCTGGCAGCCGAGTCTGGTTTTGAAGTAAAAATCAGGGATGTTGAAGACAAGTATATTCAACGCGGTAAAGGTATTATCGATAACGTTTTCGGCCGTCTGGTTAAACGGGGTAGTATGACGGAAGAACGCCGGCAGGAAATCATGAGCCGGATTACCTTTTTGCTTGATTTAAAAGAGGCTGTCAAAGACGCTGATTTTATTATGGAAGCCGTACCGGAAATCCTTGATTTAAAACAAAAAGTCTTAAAAGAAGCTACATCCTATTGTCCCCCAGATGCGGTTATTGCGACCAATACATCTTCATTAAGTATTTCAGAAGTAGCCAAAGGTGCTGCTCATCCGGAGTGGGTGGTTGGTACGCACTATTTCAATCCGCCGCGTATTATGTCCCTGCTGGAAATCATCAAGGGGGAGAAAACCTGTGATGAGGCAGTGGCAGCTGCGGTTCAGTTAGCCAAGAAAATGGGACGTGATGTCGTGAATATCAAAGACGTTCCCGGTTTTTTGGTCAACCGCGTCTGGCTGATTATGGCCAATGAATCAGACTGGGCATTGTCTCAGGGTGAAGGCCAGAGTATGTTACAGATAGACTCCGCAATTAAGTACAAGCTGGGCTTACCACTGGGCATGTTTGAAATCAGCGATACATTAGAGGGTGGTGTTGTTGAGACTATCCACCATATCATGGAATATTTTGCTAAGGCTCTAGACCCGAGCTATGGCCCGGCACCGTTGCTCGATAAAGCTTATAAAGCCGGCCGTTACGGCAAGAAAACTAAAGGTGGGTACTTCGATTGGGATGCCGGACAGGCTAATGAAATCCCTATGAATGCCGGCGCTGATTTCGACCCGATTAGAGTCTTGGCACCAACGGTAAACGAAGCCGCCGTTCTGCTCGAACAGGGTGCGACTACTATAGAAGAAATAGATAAAGGTATGATACTCGGCTGCAACTATCCGCGCGGGATTCTCCGCATGGCAGACAGCGTGGGTATTGATAAAGTCGTTGCCGAGATGAACCGGCTAAAAGCCAAATATAACGTAAACCGTTATAACTGCTCTTCCGTTCTGACCAAGATGGTCGAACAGGGTAAATTAGGCCGGAAGACCGGTGAGGGCTTCTATTCTTACGGACCGGGTAAATATGAATTCGTAAAGCTGGATATCGATAGTCAGACCAAAGTAGCCAAACTAACTTTGAACCGGCCGGCCCGGGCGAACGCTTTGAACTTTGACTTCCTGGCTGAAATCAATAAAGCCCTCGATGTTTGTGAAGTTTCACCGGATGTGCAGTGCGTCGTTGTGACCGGCGCCGGTAATAATTTCTGCGGCGGTGCCGACGTCTCGGTCTTTGCCGCCGGCAGAGTAGATGTTCTAGCC
Organism: Dehalococcoidales bacterium; assembly: GCA_016927955.1. Classification (GTDB taxonomy): domain Bacteria; phylum Chloroflexota; class Dehalococcoidia; order Dehalococcoidales; family JAFGLR01; genus JAFGLR01. The sequence goes on along the minus strand of JAFGLR010000010.1, from coordinate 2,880 downwards.
GATTTCTCTCAAAAAGGACAGGACCTTTTCACCAGGTTCGAAACCTTTCCCAAGGTTATTATCGGGGCCATCAACGGTCCGGCGATGGGCGGCGGCTTCGAGATGGCTTTAGCCTGCGATATCAGAATTATGCACCAGAAGGCTATTTTACGGCTGCCCGAACTTACCCTGGGTCTGATGCCCGGTTTCGGCGGTACGCAGCGGTTGATTAGACTCGTCGGTGCGGCCCGGGCAAGTGAGGCAGTCTTATTGTCCGACCCCATAGCACCGGACAAGGCTCTGGACTGGGGAATCGTTAATTATGTAGCTGCCCCGGATAAATTCGAGGCTATGGTGAATGATACGGCCAAAAAACTGGCTTCCGGTGCCCCATTGGCACAGAAAACAGCCAAAGCCGCTTTATATTACGGTAGCCAGGCCGACCAGAAGACCGGCCTCTTTGTAGAAACGGCGGCAATGAGCGGGCTGGTCAATACGAAAGACCTGAGCGAGGGGTTGACCTCAATGACATACCGTAGGCCCCCGAAATTTAAGGGCGAATAATCCTTTTCCCCTATTTAGGTGAAGCTATTGGCTAATAATATTTTAGTCGAGTTGAGCAGGTATCCCATCGGTACTTTTGCCGATGTTATCTATCGTCACTCTTTATTGATCGGAGATAATGTAGCCCTTATTTACCAGAAGGAAAGATGTACCTTCGCCGAATATAACGCTAGAGTAAACAGCCTGGTACGGGCGATACAGGCTTTAGGTGTGAGAAAAGGCGAAACCATTGGTATCCTATCCTGGAACAGTCTGGATTTCGCCTATCTACTCGGTGCCGCTATGAAGGGCGGTTTTATCTCATCGCCTTTCAATCCCCGTCTCTCGGTTAGCGACCTCGACTATATCATCAATTATTCTGAAACCAGTGTTGTATTCGTGGCTGCCGAATTTGCCGATACCATCAAACAGCTCCGCCCGCAGTTACCTAAAGTTAAGCATGTGGTTACTCTGGAGAAGACAGTTGCGGGCATGCCGTACATTCAGGACTTGATTAAAGCAAACTCCAGTGAAGAATTGGATGTACAACTCACCGAGAACGATCCGATGGCGATTATTTATACCAGTGGTACGACCGGCCGTCCTAAGGGTGCGTTATATACTCAGGGCAGGATGGTCCAGAACGCCCTGGTAAATATGACAGCTGTACCGTTTGCACCGAACGATATAAACATTCTGGCGTTACAGTTATTCCACATCGCCTCGAATGAATTCTTCCAGGTAACTCTTTTTGCCGGTGCGACTACCGTTTTATTAAAAACCCTTGACGCACAGCTGGTGATGCAGACAGTACAGGATGAGAAGGCTACGATTATCGCTTTAGTCCCGACAGTTTTAGCCGGTATATTCAACCTGCCTGATTTGGAGAAATACGACCACAGCAGCCTGCAGAGGATAGCCTATCTCGGCTCGCCGATGCCGGTTGCCTTATTGAAGCAGGGTATCGAGAAATTCGGCCTTGTCTTCTGCCAGCAGTATGGCCAGACCGAAAGCGGTCCGCTTATCAGTACGTTAAAGCAACCGGAGCACAAGGTAGCCTACGGTACTCCGGAAGAGCAAAAATTATTAGCTTCCTGCGGCCGCCCGATTGCTCATGTTCACGCCAGAATCGTTGACGGAAACGGTAAGGATTGTGCTCCCGGTGAAGTAGGTGAGATTATCGTTCAGAGCAAACAAATAATGCAGGAGTACTGGCATAAGCCGAAGGAGACCAGCGAGACTATTATCGACGGTTGGCTGCACACCCGTGACCTGGCCTATTTTGATGAGAAGGGCTATATGTATATCGCCGACCGTAAGCAGGATATGATAATCACCGGCGGTGAGCACGTATTTCCTCGCGAAGTTGAAGAAGTATTATACCAGCATCCGATGGTCTTAGAAGCCGCGGTTATTGGTGTCCCCGACCCTTACTGGGTGGAAAGAGTCCATGCGTTTGTCACCTTAAAGAAAGGCTCTGAGTGCACTCCCGAAGAGATAATTGAGTACTGCAAAGGCCGGATGTCCCGGTACAAAGCTCCGAAATCGGTAGAATTTGTCGATGTCTTGCCGAAAAATGCGACGGGGAAGATAATGAAAACTGAACTTCGGAAGATGGTAAAAGAGAGAGAAGAAAAAAAGAGTTAAACTAAGTTTAATTCAGGATAGTAAAGATACCCCGTGAATTTCACGGGGTATCTTTTTAGGTATCGTATATATCATCAGCTTTCCCCTTTATCTTTTGCGATTCCGTAACATTTTGAGGAGCGGTCGCAGCCAGGATATTATCGACAGCTTTGCTAATGAACTAGCACCGTAACAGTTACGAGTTGGTAATATTATTCATCTATTCCGATAGTAGACAAATATGATTATTTTAATATACAATAGTAGTAGATGGAGGATAAAATAAACACTTCAACCAGGGCAATATTAGTCTATCCTTATCAGGGAAATGTAATAGAAAATTTAAGCTACTTTACTTAACTCCCCGACCGTGATTTCACGGGAAGTTTATAAGGAGTAAATTGAGATGGTATATAATAAGCCCAAGCTAGTTCCAAATCCTATGACCCCTAATACAGCCGTTACTATTGATGAAACCCTTTGTATCGGTTGTAATAAATGCGTAGATATTTGCCGGCGAGATTGTTTAATGCCCAATCCGGTTAAAAGGAAGCCACCCATTTTAGTTTACCCGGATGAATGCTGGTTTTGCGGTAGCTGTGCAATTGTCTGTCCGAAAGGGGCTGCTAAAATGGAACCTCCCCTCAACCAGAGAGTAGCCTGGAAACGTAAGGAAACGGGCGAGATTTTCCGGGTTGGATTGAAAAACCACCCGGCACCCAATACAAGACC
>JAFGLR010000103.1 GCA_016927955.1 Dehalococcoidales bacterium | reverse complement strand
GGAAAATCCCAAGGCAATCCGGTGTAATAGTCAGGTTGCTCTTAAAAAATCATGGGTTATCGATATCAACCGGTGTACCAAATGCGGCCTCTGTGCAGAAAAATGCCCCGCCCACGCTATTGACCTTGAAATGCAGGATGAGATACGTGACTTTAATGTGGGTAACATCATAGTCTCCACCGGTTTTGAAGAATATAATGCGGCTGATGCTTCAGCGTTTGGCTACCAGCGTTACCCGAATGTATTAACAAATCTCGAATTGGAACAATTATTAAGTAAGGTATTTTCTCAAGAACAACTCTGCCGTCCCTCGGACGGAAAAGTCCCTCAATCGGTGGCTTTTCTCCAGTGTATAGGTTCCCGTAATCAAGATAGAGATTATTGCTCGGCCGTATGTTGTATGTATGCCCTGAAAGAAGCCATAATGCTGAAACAGGCTAAACCGGAAATCGATATTACAATATATTTCATGGATATGCGTGCTTACGGCAAGTCTTATCACCGGTATTATGAGCAGGCACGTGATAAATACGGTATTAAGTTTGAAAGATGCCGGGTACCGGTAGTAAACCAGGATTTTCGTAGTAAAGACCTTTTGATTACTCATGCCGGCTCAGATAATAAGATAATAACCAGCAGGTTCGATATGGTGGTATTGTCGGTCGGGCAAAATCCATCGTCTTATTTTACAGACATTTGTAAGAGTCTGGGTATCAAAACTGGAAAATGGGGTTTTTGTGAAACTCAAGATTTTAATCCCGTAGCAACCGACCAACCGGGTATTTACGTGTGCGGTACCGCTACTGGCCCAAAGGATATTGTGGATACAGTTACGGAATCAACGGCAGCCGCGGGGCAAATACTGGCGTCTGGTAGTATAGCAACTAAACCGATTATAAACAATCCTCAGACGCCATCCGATGCAGTGAATTTAGAACCGAAAACGGCAGTATTCTTATGTAATTGCCATCATCAGCTATCTCAAATTATCAATACTGAGTCTATAAAGGAGTATGCTAAATCGCTTCCCGGAGTAGTAAAAGTATTTGAGGTAGATGCTTTATGCCAGCCGGAAGCCAGGCAGCAGGTCTTGGAGTATCTTAAAGAAAATAACGAAAATAGCGTAATCATGGTCGGATGTTCCCGGATAATACCCTGGGAGTTTTCGGATTATCCCGTTGATATTATCGATATCAGGGAAACGGTTGCCTGGGTACACCGGAGTGAAAATGAAGCCGCGACGAATAAAATCAAGCAACTAATAGGCATGAGTCTGGAAAAAATACGAGCTCGAAATATTACTAATGTACCGGTGGTTTCTGTTACACGGCGTGCCCTGATTATCGGGGGAGGCCTGGCTGGAATGACAGCAGCGTGTCTGGTTGCAGGTGCGGGAATAGAAGTTGACATAATAGAGAAGTCCGGCAAATTAGGAGGCAACAGCGGTAAGATACATCATTTATTGGATAGAAAAGAATTTCCATCTTATATTAATCAACTGACTGAAAAAATAAAGTCCGAGCCATTAATTCACCTGAGGCTGAATACCGAAGTATTGCAATTGGAAGGTTATGCCGGTAATTTTAAGTGTACGCTACAGGAAAAGGGTGGAGAATCATCTGAAAATGAATACGGAGCCGTCATCGTTGCATCCGGGGCGGAAGGACTTCGACCCGACGAATATTTGTACGGTAAATCGGAAAAAGTTATTACTCAGGCAGAGCTTGAAGATGGGCTGGCAAGCAAAGCAATCTTGCCTGAGAATATAAAATCCATTGCCATGATACAATGTGTCGGCTCTCGGGATAGCACAAGGCCTTATTGCAGCCGTATCTGCTGTGTGAAAGCATTGAAAAACGCTTTATATATGAAACAGGAAAACCCGCAAATAGAAATAACTATGTTTTATCGAGACCTGATGAGTTACGGGTTAAAGGAAGAATATTATACTAGAGCCAGAGAAAAGGGGATTCTTTTTATCCGTTTTGAACCGGAAAAGAAGCCGGTGGTAACATTTGAGAATAATGAGCTCAAATTAATCACAACTGAGCCTGAATTGGGTAAAGAAATAACTCTGAAACCGGATTGGGTAGTGTTGAGCCCGGCTATTGTTCCCTGTAATACCGATTTAGCCGCAGTGCTGGATACGGAACTTTCCCCGGACGGCTTTTTTAATGAAGCAGAGCCTAAATTCAGGTCCGTGGATATCGTAAGAGATGGGGTATATATTTGTGGTTTGGCACATTCGCCTAGGGATATCAGCGAAACAATCGTCCAGGCTCAGGCGGCTGCTGAGCGGGTTATCTCTTTACTAGCAAAAGGGGAGCTTGTTTCGAGTCGTTATGTTTCAACGGTAAACGAAAGAAGATGTTCCGGATGTGAACGGTGCGTACAGGTCTGTCCGTACCAGGCGAGAATAATAGATACGGAGAAAAAAGTTGCTGTCGTACTCCCTGCAATTTGCCGGGGATGTGGTGCTTGCGTGGCTGCCTGTCCCAACGGAGCCGCCGGTATAACTGACTCCGGGGCTAAACAAATATTTTCTATGATTGATTACGCTGTTTAATTGCTTATGAAAATAGAATTAATATTATACTTCAACCTGGCGGGGGAGACGAGCGATGGATAATAAACCAGAAAAATTTGAACCGGCAATAATCGGTTTTTTCTGTAACTGGTGTACGGCGACGGCAGCCGATCTAGCTGGAACTTCAAGGTACCAGTATCCGGCGAACGTTCGGCCAATACGTGTTATGTGCAGCGGTTCGGTTGACCCTGTCTACGTACTCCGAGCGCTGCTGTATGGAGCTGACGGAGTCATCATTGGCGGCTGTACTCCGGGCGACTGTCATTATATTTCAGGAAATTTTAAAGCCAGAAGACGTATCGCAGCCTTGAAAGTTATTCTTAAAACGCTTGGACTTGATGATGAGCGGGTACTTATTAAATGGATATCCGCAGCTCAAGGACGTAAATTTGCCGATACGATGATCGAATTTACGGAAGTTATTAGGGAAAAAGGCCCGAATAAATTTAATAAAAAATGGGATATTTAGAGTGAGAGTCCATGGTAAATAAATTAATATTAACGGTTAAAGAAAATGACAGGTTAAACGGAGTCAGATTATTTCTCGGTTGGTTGCTGGAGCAAAAACGGGTAGAGGCTTTACTGGTCCTCCTCGAACAGGGAACCAAGGCGAAACCGACTATCGCATTAGTGAATAGTGCCGAAATGTTAAAAATTGCCAATCCGCTGGCCCCTTTCATGCCCCGCAATACAGCCCAGGTTGTTTCCGAAATAACACGGACATCTCCCCCAACGAAAAAGATAGGTATCGTTTTACGTTCCTGTGAACTTCGGGCTCTTATAGAGTTAATCAAACTCAAACAGGTTAACCCGGATAACCTGGTCTTGATAGGGGTCGATTGTGCCGGGACCTGCAAGCTGGCCGACTATCAAAAGTACCAGCAGGAAAGCGGTAATTGCAGTTATCCGCTGCGAAAATCCTGTCAGGTTTGTGAATATCCGTCTCCGGTTAATGCCGATATAACTATTGGGTTTATCGGTCTGGACGACGCAAATATTCTCATCGAAGCCGGTAGTCCAAAGGGAGAGGAAATATTAAAGGATAGCGGATTATTTCCAGCCGTAGAGACCGAAATATCAAAAAGGCAGTCAGCTATATCCGAATTAACATCACAGAGAGTAGCCGCCAGAGATAAGTTTTTCACGCAATTAAGCGATGAGATAACAGGGATGGATAAACTGTCGGATACTCTGGCTGCGTGTGTAAATTGTCATAATTGCAGGGTGATGTGTCCGATTTGTTATTGTCGGGAATGTCTATTCGATTCGCCCACTTTCGATTGGGGAGCCGATAAATACACGGGATGGGCTGAACGTAAAGGCGCAATGCGGATGCCTGCGGATACTCTTTTGTATCATCTAACGCGGTTAAACCACATGGTCGCCAGTTGCGTCGGTTGCGGCATGTGTTCGGAAGCCTGTCCTAATGACGTCCCGGTATTCGATATATTTAAATCGGTCGGATATCAGGTGCAGAAGGAATTTATCTATGTTCCCGGCAGGAGTATAGAAGAGGAACCGCCGTTAAGTGTCTTTAAAGAAGACGAGTTGAATGATGTAGGACGGTAAGCCGGTAACTAATCCGGATTAAGAATTATGGCTAATGAATTTGTAAAAAAAATAAACGACGATACCGGAGTGAACATTAATCTCTGTTACCAGTGTAAGACATGTTCTTTAAGCTGCCCGTTCGCTTCGGTTATGGATATTCTTCCCCACCAAGTTATCCGGAAGTTACAGACCGGGGAAGAGAATGAGTTACTCGAAAGCACCACTATCTGGCATTGCGGTACTTGTGAAACCTGTGTTACCCGTTGCCCGAATAAAATTGACATCCCTAGGGTAATGGACTACCTCCGCCAAACGGCGTTACAGAAGAAAGTCGCTTACGGAGATAAAAAAGTCACGGCTTTTCATAAGGCATTCATTAATAGCATCCGGCAGTGGGGGCGGCAATATGAACTGGGTATGTTACTCGAATTTAAAATAAGATCGAGGGATTATTTTAGTGACATACCCCTCGGCATCAGCATGATGCTGAAAAGAAAGCTGCCGTTTTTACCCGAAAGAATAAAAGGTAAAAATGAAGTCAAAGATATGTTTAATTCACTAGACAAGAAGTCAGGGATTTAAAATGGGAAACAATACCTATGCTTATTATCCCGGTTGCACGCAGGAAACTACTGCAAAAGAATATAACGAGTCGGTAAAAGCGGTATGTTCCGTTCTCGATATTCAACTCAAGGAGATTCCGGGCTGGATTTGTTGCGGGGCATCCTCGGGGCACACGACGGATTACTGGCTTTCCCACACGCTGTCCGGTAAAAACCTTGCCCTGGCGGAAAAGCTTGGCATAGATACGGCGGTAGCCTGTCCGGCCTGCTACCAGCGATTGGTCAGTACGCTTAAAGAATTCAGGGCTGAAGCAGAACTCAAAGATAAATTACCTTCCCTTATAGGGCAGCCTTTCGAGGCAAAATATAATGTCAGGCATATTCTGGATATCTTTTGTAATGATGTAGGTTACGATACAATACAGAGTAAAGTAGTGAAACCGCTTACCGGACTAAAAGTGGTGGCATATTACGGTTGTTATCTCGTCAGGCCACCCGCTTTAACCGGTTTCGATGATGCGGAAAATCCGCAGACAATGGATAATTTATTACAGGTTATAGGAACCGATGTTACGGACTGGCGGGGTAAGGTATCCTGCTGCGGCGGCAGTCATTCCTTCACTTTGGCAAGTAGTGTTAAAGATATGGTGTCCGATATTATAGCCGCAGCCCGTGAAGTGGAAGCAGAAGCGATTGTCACGGCATGCCCGCTCTGTCAGGTGAATTTGGAAACCAGACAATCCGGCAATGATAAGATGCCTATTTTATATGTTACGGAATTGCTTGGTCTGGCGATGGGTTTGGATAGCAAACACTGGTTTGAGAGACATCTTATAAGTCCGTTGAAACTACTAGCTAAACATTTTTCATAGAAGTTACGGCGTCTCATATAAGGGAAACCTAATGAGTACCGTAAAAGGCAATTACTCAATTAGATAAGAAATAGTACCGCCGGTAGTTATTTCACTGCGGAATGATAGGATAATGTAAACTAAATTCCAGCCATCCTGTTCAGTATAAATGTCAATATGTGCAGATGTATCTCCTTGATTTAACAATCCGCTTGTCCAAGTGATATAAAAAGTATCAATATCTATTCCATCAGCGGTAAGTACTAGAGAATCGCCGTTCCAGACATTGTCAGGATGACTGGACGAATTGCCGGTAGTGGTTATGCCGTCCCACAATTTGTAACTGTCCGGAATATTGGCAGCATGTGCATCAGTATCCCAATATTGTGATGGAGCGTTGAAAGCAATAAAATCGCCGGTGTAAGTAGAACCATCATCACCCTCGCCGACGAAGCAGGTTATCTTCGCCGCATCAACTTCGCCTTCAACTTGTTCGGGGACAAGAAAGCCAGATATAGTGCCTCCGGGTTTTCCATCGCTATCGAAATCCAGGTCTATATAATGGTCGCAATGCTCAAATATATCCATAATATAAAGTTGATGTCCCAATGTTTCCGGACTGGAATATATTATTATCAGCGACCATCCTGCATGAGACGTTACGTCGTTAAGACTGCCATCGACATCTCCTACCGTATATTTTGCGTTTCCCGAATAGTTTTCCGCGGTCGGGTCATCAAGCGATAATTTACTTATTACCAGGTCGGTCACATCCTTGAAACCGGTATAAGAGAAACCATGGGGCGAGCCTCCTAATGTATTTCTCACTATTTGTGTTTCACTGGCTATTATTTTTTGGTTACCCTGTTGCGGTTCTCCGGCTTCGTCGAAATAATATTGTTCGTCGTTAATTTTAAATGTAATGTCCGTATCGGGGTTAAGCGATGTGGTAACTCTGATATCGTCGATATTACAGCCTGCGGTCTCAAAACCTACTAGCTTAAACCTCACTTTAAAGTTCGGTGACAAATAGGTAGATGGAATCTGGAATGTATAATTGTTGCTTGAAGGAGCTGAGCTAGGTACAGTATTACCATAACTATCAGTAGTACCACGGAAAGCCTGATGGTAGCTGCTCCATGTAGTGCCGTTATCGTTAGAAAAAGCGAAGTCAAGGCCATCACTGGCGGTAACACTGGTACTTTCATAGCAGTAGAAATTCCTGCTATTATTGCCACGCAAAGCGTAAATGTAGCCGCTGCCGTCATAAGCAAGATCCGCGCCGACGCCTATATTGGCGGGAGTATTGGCTATACCGAACCAAGAATTACCAGAGATACTATAGCGGTAGAAACTACTGGAATTAGTGCCACGTAAAGCGTAAATGTAGTTACTGCCGTCATATGCAAGAGACCCGCCGACGCCTATATTGGCGGGAGTATTGGCTATACCGAACCAAGAATTACCAGAGATACTATAGCGGTAGAATTCATTAGTATTAGCGCCACGTAAAGCGTAAATGTAGTTACTGCCGTCATATGCAAGAGACCCGCCGGTGCCAATATTGCCGGGAGTATTAGTCATACCGGACCATGCATTACCAGAGATACTATAGCGGTAGAAACTACTGGAATTATTGCCACGCAAAGCGTAAATGTAGTTACTGCCATCATATGCAAGATCTGCACCGACGCCTATACTGGCGGGAGTATTAGCCATACCGGACCAAGAATTACCAGAGATACTATAGCGGTAGAATTCATTAGTATTAGCGCCACGTAAAGCGTAAATGTAGTTGCTGCCGTCATAAACAAGATCGCCGTCAACACCAAAATTGGCAGGGGTATTAGCCATACTGGACCATGAATTACCAGAGATACTATAGCGGTAGAAACTACTGGAATTATTGCCACGCAAAGCGTAAATGTAGTTATTGCCATCATAAGCAAGGGCCCCACCCACGCCAATATTTGCAGGGGTGTTAGCCATACTGGACCATGAATTGCCGGGTATCCATTGGTCCCAGCTAATCGTAGCACTTTCTGCACTAGTACTGATACCGGTTTTTAGAGTAAGCAACCGAGCGGGATCACCACCCTCGGTATATTGGCCGACATAATACCCTACCGGACTACTATTATTCCAGGCTGAAGGCGAACTTCTTGTCCAGATTGTTATATCACTACTTTGGTTAGCGTCATCGGGATTTAAGGGATATACCGAAGTTTCGGAAGTATTATCATACCAACTGGTCCAATAAAGATAGGCAGCTTGGATTTGAGCATCATCAGGTATGCTGTTTACCGTGCTGCTGCTTTCGGAGAGTAACTGGTCACGAATACTATCATGGTAGTAGTTATCTAGCATGAGTGAGTTGCCTGTAGCATAATAATCTCCGGAAATAGCCGCGGCCATCTTACGAAGTTCGGTCTTTATGGTATAGGCTTCGATGTTAGTACTGCCGGCGGTGGCGGCAACTTTGTAAACCTGGATATCATTATCCCAGGCAAAGGGAACACATGGAATGCTACCGTCGGTTACTACCCACGATACAACTTCCGGGAGTTTGCCGGCTGATGTCGTGGCATTCCGTCGTATTTTTAAATCGATACTGATCGAACTGGCAGTGCCGGAAACAGTATAATCCGGTAGGAGATCAAAACCTCCGGTGCCATCAAAGGGGTAAGCCATAGGATAGTGCCAAACAACGTATTGACCGCCGTTGTCATTGTTCGTATTGATATCATCCGGGTAGTAATCCTTCGAGTTATTTTCAAGGTCGCAGGATTCGGGAACATAGGAGAAACCGTTCGGGACCCAGATACCGATGGAATCTATTTTTAATTCTGAAACGTCATCTCCGTTATAGCTTATCTTTATCTGGAAATTATTACCGGCAGGGGAAGTGGTAATATCGCCGGTAGTGCTGCCTTTGACAAACAGAGTACTATCTGCTGGATCGCCAGAGATATTTCCTGTTTCGATAATATTTCCCAAGTCGGTAGAATCATAAACGCTTCTTTCTATATTATCTCCTGGCATCCAGATATTATTTATAGTAATATCAACCGGTATATTATTGACTGTTGGATTCTTGCCATTAATATAAATAAATGGTAAGTCGAAATCATAGGCATCATAATCGGCAACATCTCCCATATTGTTGTACTTAATCTGCCATAATGCATCGCGTACGCCGGCATCCGCAGCGTATAGTTCATCACCGCCGGATTTCACTTTACTCTGTATCATAAGGCCGGTGGAAACATAACTCAGTACGGCGACTATTAAAATACCGCCTAATAGCATATAAATGAGTACCAAAGCTAGAGTCAGACCCTGTTCAGAGCCTATTTTTTCATGTAGTTTTTTCGGGTATATTTTCATTATTACATCCTGTTACCATGCCATCATGCGGATGACATCAACTTTTCCGGTTACCGTTTGCGGGTACCGGTCGCCTACCGTGCAGGTGATTTGGGCGGTAAAGAACATTCCGTTTGGGTAATCGGAACTGCTGGCAACTTTCCAGTAATTATTAATGACCGGATTACCCAGACCATCAAACAGCGAAATATCAATGTTTTTGGCTACCGGAAACACAATATCAGGGGAACCCGGCGAGCCGATATTATCGTAATAATAATGGGATCGAATTAATTCCCGTGTGCTCTGGTCAATTTCATATTTGTAACATTCGTATTGATATCCGGACTCGGTTATATCCCAAAAAGGTCGTTCTAGTAAGAAGGCATAATTCAAAATGTTGTAGGGGTCTGACTCACCACGGTCATCAGCCGGTACCCAATCATGACCAACAGTATCATATATATATACAATTTGGGACATCTGGGCGTCCTGGTGGATGTACTTTGTGGCATAACCGACCTGGCTGTTGGCCTCGGTGCGGGCGATATTCCGGTCAAACGTGCTATATGTTTGAAATATAGCTTCAACAACGGCTAGTCCAATAATCGCCGAAAGGACTAACACGATTAGTATTTCGATTAATGTAAAACCACGTTGCTTATGAATATGGCGTTGTATAAGTTTCATTGATTTAATTTGTACCCATCGAGTATTCTTGCCGGCAAAACTTTGGCATTAGCGGCAGCTCCGGCACCACCCCCACCGGAAAAGCTGACATCAGGTGCAGAAGTATAGCCTGTGCCGCCATTTGTTATATCAATCTCAACGACTTCTCCGCCGGATATTATGGCTACCGCCTCAGCGCCGGTACCGCCTCCGCCTGTTAAGATAACGTCCGGTGCGGAAGTATAACCTGAGCCGCCGTTATCAACGGTAACGCTGGAAACACCGCTATTATTTGTAATAATTACACGAATTCTTTGCAGGTTATTATCAGGGTTACGCGGGTAATAAACCTGGATATCGGCGGTATAGCCTTTAGTACTATATTCGGCAGGAATTAAAGTTAATAAATCGTCTTTATAATCACTGCTGGATGCACTAGCATCTATGTCAAAAGGAAGTTGCATTACGCCTTGCATTATTATTTCAGCTAGGTTTTTCGAACCCTGGTTTATTCCGATTTTGGCGGAAGTATTAAAGGCTAGCATCAGGGAAGGCAGAAAGGCAATAGTGAGTATTCCTAACAGCACTATAGATATCATTATCTCGATAGTACTGAAGCCACGGTTATCCTTAATCAGGCTAAACGGTTTCAGTTCTATTTGACCGATTAAATGGCGGAAGCAGCTACCTTTTCTCATAGAACCATTATCGAGAGTAATTCGTAATTAACTAAGGAGTGTTATCAAAGTGAGACAATACGGACGATATATAACACCTTAGCGTAATTCGCTTACTTTCCCTAACTTCGTTATTTCACCTATTTTTATGAATACCTTTAGCTATTGGGTTGTTATTATTAGGGTAAGAAAACCCAATGCTATTTATAGTATGGCATAGTGAATGTTAAGGAATGGATAAGAACCTGTCTTAATAGTTAAAAGAAGGTTACAATACGGTTATGGTGTGGTGAAGTTGTTCAGGGGATATTAAAAACATATGGTAGAAAGTAATATGAAGCGGTTAATATTACCATAGATGGGTAAGTATAACTCATAAAAGGAGAGTATCTCTAGCTTAATGAAACACCGGATTATTCTTGTTTTAGGTTGGAATAACTAAGGAATATCCCACTCTTGGTTTGGTTATTATTAACTTCGGACTACTGGGGTCGACTTCCAGTTTTTCTCTCAAGTGTCTGATGTGAACTTTAAGGGAATCAGTGGCACCCTCGTAATCATCTCCCCATACTTCGATAGCTAAGCTGGAGTTACTTACTACCTGGTTAACCTTTTTCATCAGGCTGAGTAAAATATTGGCCTCAGTAACAGTCAGGAATATTTCCTTACCGCTATAAAAGAAACGATACGTAGATGGTTCGTAACGTAATAATCCGCAGACTACCGGGGATTCTTCGGAAGTGGGACTGCGCCGGCGTAATACGGCTTTCACACGGGCGAGGAGTTCCATCTTGCGGAACGGTTTGGTGACGTAATCATCGGCTCCCCACTCCAAACCTTTGATGATATCATTCTCTTCATTCATCACCGTAAGTATGATAATAGGGACGTTGGAAAAAGTACGGACACGACGTAAAACCTCAAAACCACTAATATCGGGAAGTCCGATATCCAGGATGATGAGATTGGGAGCCTCACTCTCCGCCATTTCTACCGCTTTCTGCCCTCCGGAGGAAGATACCAGTTCAATTCCGGGCCAACCGACTTGAAATGCCAGTGTAATAGTATCTACTACATCCTCATCGTCTTCGACTATTAAAACCTTCATAATTCACTCCCTATGACTTAATTATAGGATTATGGGGTGTCTGTCTAATGGGTATAGAAAAACCAAATGTTGAGCCCCCGCCAACACGGCTGGTAAACCATAACTGTCCTCCATGGAGTTCGACTAGTCTCTTAGATAGCGCTAAACCTAACCCTAATCCGCTGCCAGCATTATTTTCACTCCGGTAGTAAGGTTGGAACAACTTTTGTTGGTCTTCTATAGCGATACCGGTTCCCGTATCTTGTACCTCAATATTAAGCAAGCCGTTACTTTCCCATGCTTTGATAATTATTTTACCGTCTCTGGAAGTGAATTTACAGGCATTATCAAGCAGGTTAATCATTACCTGCCGTAAGCGGTCTTCGTCGGCCCGGATACTGCCGAGCAAAGAGGGTATAAGTAACTCCAGTGATAACTTTCGCTGTGAAGCCAACGGGGTTATCTCCTCTACGACATCATGTAAAAAAGCTGATGGGTCTATTTCAGTTAAGTTTAGTTTTAAAGTTCCAATTTCACCTTTCGCCAGGTCAAGGAGTTCGTCGATACGTTTATTTAAACGTATCGCACCCCGGTTGATATTTATGGCTAATCTTAAAAGCCGCTCCTCTTTCAATTCATCCGTTATCATATCGCTTGATGTAAGCATTGGAGTCAACGGAGTTTTGAGCTCATGTACAAGTGCTCTGGTAAATTCGACGCGATTATGAATTTCCGTTTCCAACTTTTGGCGAAGTTGTGTTTCTTCATCATAAAGGTTTTTCAGCTTACTCTCGGATTTCTGTATCAACATTAACATAGCATTGATAGTATCTGCCAGACTCGATAGCTCATCTCTTCCTGAAGTTGAAATCCTTGCGGAGAGATCTCCGCTT
Organism: Dehalococcoidales bacterium; assembly: GCA_016927955.1. GTDB lineage: Bacteria > Chloroflexota > Dehalococcoidia > Dehalococcoidales > JAFGLR01 > JAFGLR01. The sequence goes on along the minus strand of JAFGLR010000103.1, from coordinate 1,588 downwards.
TGACCTATTCTGATTACTTCGTTACTGAGGCGAATCACACTTGATAATACTGTATTTCGGTGAAAATACACGAGTATCGCGAGACATAACACTGCAAGTATTCCTAACGTCAATGCAACGTAAATGAAAGTGGTTTGACCTTGTTTGTAAATATCTCTGGGCATATCAGCCCTTAAGATAAGGGTAGGATTACCATAAATATCTTGTAGCAGAGCGTATGACCCAATTAATTCCTTATCCAACGGCTGAACAAAGGTCGGAGCATCTAAAGATAAAGAAGAGAGTGCCAATTTGAAATCAGCGGGCATTTTTACATCGTTAAACCGCTCCATAGTGAGAGACAATTGCGTTACCTCAGCTACCTGCTGGAGTACTGTATCATCAATATAACGTCCCATAACCAGTGTGCCTCTAACTGGGCCTTTGTCCTCGCTGGTTAAGATGGGACTAGAGGAAATGAACATCGGGCTTTTAGAAAGAAGTATTATCCCGTCGATATTGCTGTTGGTATTGGTCGAGGTTAGCAGACTACCGGGAGAAAAATAGTCTTGTAAATCTTCGGGAATTGGCGTCTCCTCATTAGTCTGCAAGTCAAAGGCTTTGCTGAAAATAACCTGACCGGCGGAGTTGATGAACATTACTAGATTTAGGTTTAATTCAGAAAATGTGCCATCGACGAGATTTGTTTTTATGTATTCGTTATTTGCATCATCAACGAAAACATACGTATCATCCCAAGCAGCCCAATCGTTGGTAAGGCTACCGAGAGAAATCAGGTTATAGTTCAAAGCGTTTGTTGCTCTTTGAATGTTCTGGCGAGCGATATCAGACTCGAGTGCCCCAAAATTTCTTGATAAAACACTCCATAGCACGAAGTGTACAATTGGGACGAAACAAAGGCACACCAAACAGATCACGAGCAGTGTTTTATTTCTAAGTGTCATTTGCTTTTACTTCCAACGACCCTGTGTAGTAAAGCTTCCGCCAAAAACTTTTACTACCAAAAATATTACATCTGCGATAACTAATATTTATAGCTGAAGTATAGAATGCATATGTCGGAGAGTCAACTAAAAGGAATTCTGGAATGAGTCGAAAGGAGAAATGCAGTAGGAATACCTGACCGCGCCAAACGTTACGTATAGATAATTCCATAGTAACTATTAGTGCCCATTTCTACTATAATTAGTGAAAAAAGAAGAAAGCCGAGATTTGATAGAGGAGTAATCAAATCTCGGCTTTGTATAGAAATACCGTTTGCCTAGTAGTGGTAGTACTTTCCGGTGAGAGTAGCAGTAACTGTTCCGGAAGAAGCAGTATTACCGAAGATTATCGAATAACTATAGCCGGCGGAAACGGGTGCTGTAACAGTAGTACCGGTAGTAAAAGAATAGTCAGTATAGGTAGAAAGAGTATTATTATAAATTCTAATGTAACTCGACGAGGAACTGGTGGTTCCCGTGATAGAAAAGTAACCGGTATAAGATGGCGAATATGTTATGAGTGTAGTCTGGGTACCATGGTTCTGGGTGACATTTTTAGAAGTGAACAGTGTAGTATAAGTAGAGGATGAATACGTATAATACGC
>JAFGLR010000009.1 GCA_016927955.1 Dehalococcoidales bacterium | reverse complement strand
TTTCTCTGACTCCCAACCTTCCTTGCTCCACAATTCCAGGTAGTTATTGACCCCCGCCACCACGATGTCAGACTCAATCCCGGCGTACTTCCTTAATGCCATCGGCAGAGCAATCCTGCCCTGCCCGTCAATATCTGTACTGAAAGCGGTCGCAAATATCGCCCGCTTCAGACGACGCATTTTACTGGCGGTAAGCGTACCGCTTGAAGTGAGGCTGTTCGCCATTTTTTCCCACTCCGCTTGAGGGTAAACGTTAATACAACCCTCAGTTCCCTGAGATAGCACGAGGCCATCTTCCAGGTCCCGGCGGTATTTGGGAGGAATCGGAACACGACCCTTTTCATCCAGTCGATATTCAAACTCCCCGAAGAACATCCCCAATTTACCACTTTTTACCACTTTCTCCCATTCTAATTTTATACTGTCATTTTGTCAATAGGTTTTTAGTTTTTTTTAAAATATTTTTTGATATAGGCTGTATTTAAAAAAGCAGCGTGGGCGAAACCCACCAAAAAGCGTATTGTACATCGTAGGGGCAACCCCCTGTAGTTGCCCTAAAAAAGAAATGCCGTGAGTATTACCCATTGACTATCAGGTCAGTCATCAAAGCATAGCTATGACTTGCCTGTCATATTTTAGTAATATTATCGTAAGACTTTTAGCCCTATTAATATTGTACTAATTGTAATTACTTGACATTATTATTATTTAATCATATATTTAATCTACTATAAAGTATCTTTAGTACTTTTTTGTACTTTTTATTACCTGAGGAATAGAGATTAATACAATGAAACTTCATGTTTTATACAGAGTATGGCAGGTAGACAGGGTTAGCCCTATCCATTTGATGGATAGGGCATATAAAGTTCAATTTATCCAAATCATATTTTAATACCCATGAGCTTAAATACAAATAATAGTGAGGTAATGATGACATGAAATTTATCAAAAAAAGTCTGATAAGGATTACTCTTGCTTGTGTCTTATTATTATCAATTACAGTATTTACTCTACCCGTGGGTGCTGTTGACCACTCAACGCACTATTCTATTAACCCATTTGTAGGCTGGAATGGACATGAGAGTCACGTAGAGTGGTGGTATAGTCAAATGGGTTCGAAGAATTTTATTGGCGAAATATCGTATGCCTGTAACTCATGGAATAACACACCAACCGTAATTAATATGGTACGTGTCTATTCTAAGAGTGGATCAGTTTTAAGAATATATAGTAATAACTGGGGAGACAATGGATGGTACGGACAGCATATTCCATACATAGGTTATGGCAACATCAATTTAAACGAATATTATTCTTTAAGTTACACACAATGGGCGGAAGTCGCGTCTCATGAGATGGGGCATGCTCACGGATTGTTCCACTATAATTGTGCATCTGAATTAATGAAAGCATCTGGTTTTATTGGGACTCCCAATCCTTACACCGGTGATATTGCAGGAATTAATGCTAAATACTAATATTTAGAGTTAAAGCAAACAGTATTCAATAAGGAGGTACAAAATGAAAAAAGTATTAGCAACCGTTCTAGCCACCGTATTAATTTCTTTACTGTCTACTTTAGGGCTCGTATCTTGTAGTCCTACGAATAATGATTCAAGTGTAAAGATGGTAGATAATTATGCATCCATAGATGACTTGATTAAAGATTCACCTTTTATTGTTACCGGTGTAGTTGAGAGTAATAACAACGAATTTGTATATGGAGAAGTTCCTTTCGCTATAACAAAATTTAAAATTGAAACAACGATTCGGGGAGAAGTATCCGGTACGATAAATATCCTTCAAACAAAAATCCCTGAGGACCCATTTATCAAAAAAAGCGATAAGATGGTATTATTCTTAATTAAATACACCGGTCCAGTTACCGAAGATGCCTATAGAATGAAAGGTTTATATCTAGGGCAATATAAAATAGTTGGAGATACGGTTGTTAAAAATAGTAATAATAACTTAGCCGGAGATGAAGAGGTATTAACAAGCCTCGATTTACTGATATCCAGAATTAACCTTTTAGGATATGAACCAAATGCTCCTATAATAACAAAATAATTATCATTATTTAATCATAGTTCAAACAATTATATTCTAATATATTAAATAAACTTCCCACGACCTTACGGTCAGTTTATTAAGTTAAGGAGAATAAACCTGCAAGCATAGTAGACAATCTTACTATGCTTGCAGGTGCGATTATCATGAGGTTGAAAATGTTATTCGTGAAACTAAAAGAAAAAAGAGCCGCTATATTCCTTTTATCATTTCTATTAGTAATCCCTATTTTACTGTGTTCTTGTCACAATAATACCGATTCCCCCTATTTCCCCACGTCGAGAGAACCCATGTCCGGATATCCGGAGGTATCTATTAAAGGATGGTTAATGCTTGATAACAACTGTTTGCGTTTGAAAAGTTTTTATATCTTCGGTAAAGGCAGTTTACTAATCTGGCCTCATGGATATTCCGTAAAAACAGAAAACGGAAAAACCTATGTCATCGATAATAACGGCGATACTGTTGCCGGAGTCGGCGACCGTATTAAATTCGCCGGTGGGGAGATTCCTCTGGAGTCAGTAGAACAACTGATTGGAGAAGCTTTACCGGAAAATGTTACCGGGCCCTTCATTCTTTTTGGGTATATATCCAGTAACTAAATATTTGTATAGTGGCTTATTAAAATATAAAGGCGGGTTGTTTAACCCGCCTTTATAATTCTTATTATCCTGTTACATTTTTAAAATACAATCAAATCCGCAGCTCTTTGAGCGGCCTGTATCAGTATGCTCGGCACGATACCGAAAGCCAGCACACCCAGACAGGCAATTGCCAGCGAAACTTTTAACGCCACTGACGATGGCACTTTTTCTTCGGAAGCTGCCGGGTTGAACCACATTACTTTAACTACCCTCAGGTAGTAGTAAGCGGAAATCACACTGTTAATAACTGCAATAATGACCAGCCAGAGCAAGTCTGCCTGTACCGCACCGCGGAAGATATAAAATTTCGCCATAAACCCGGCGGCCGGCGGCATACCGACCAGCGAAATGAGACACAATGTCAGAGCTAAAGCCAGTACCGGCGCCCGTTTGCCCATTCCGGCAAAGTCACTTATATTATCGCTGTTCAACGCGTTAGTAATCGCAATAATCGCAATGAAGGCTCCGAGATTAGTTAGAGCATAGCTCGCCAGGAAGAACATTACCCCGCTCTGTCCGTTCACATTGGCAACTCCGGCGAAACCCATCGTCGCCAGACCGACCATTAGATAACCGGCTTGAGCGATACTGGAGTACCCGAGCATTCTCTTAATGTTGATCTGCGGAATCGCCGCCACGTTACCGACTATCATACTCAGCACCGCCAGCACGGCGAAAATCATTCCCCATTCGCCGCCAAGTGACGGCATACCGAAGGCGGAGTAAAATACTCTCATAATGACGGCAAAACCGGCGGCTTTACTACCCACGGACAAGAAAGCGGTAATGGTGGTCGGAGCACCCTCGTAAACGTCCGGTACCCAGAGCTGGAACGGAACGGCGGCAATCTTGAAGCCAAAACCGGCAATCAACATCACGATGCCGAGTAACAAGGCCGGATTAGCCATTATACCGTCTGGTGTCATCGCCCTTAAAACGTTGGCTATTTCACTGAGCTGCGTATGGCCGGTGAAACCATAGACCATTGCCATACCGTATAGTAATACCGCCGAAGCCACCGCCCCCAGCAACAGGTATTTCAACGATGACTCCGTTGATTTATCGTCTTTCAAAAGCCCGACTAATATGTACATCGGGATGCTGGTAAGTTCAAGAGCCAGGTAGATTGAAATAAGCTCGTTAGTGGACGCCATCAGCATCATACCGAGCGTAGAAAGCAGTATCAAAACGTAATATTCGCCTACCGCATCGCCCAGTTTTTTCACATAGTCATTAGATGCCAATATCACCAGGAAAGCTATACCGAGGAACAGCAGCTTAAAGAACAGGGCGTAGCCGTCCACTACCAGCATCTGGTTAAAGCCTTCCATTACGTTGTAGAAAACAACGGCATAAACGCCGGCGATAGCCAGCCCGAAAAGACTGACGACAGCCAGAAGCCTTTTTTCTTGTACAAAAAGGTCGAGTAAAATAACCGCTACAACGAAAGCGGCTATTACCCATTCCGGAGTTATGGCTGCTATTAGGTCCAAGGCTTACTCCTTAATTAAAACAATCCCACAATCGGGGCGACACCCAGTTCAATTACCTTCGTTAATACGGACGGGTAAATACCGACCACCAGGGTTATTGCCACCATGGCAAACATATAAACCCGTTCCAGCTTATCGGCATCTTTCACACCGTTAAATTTATCCTGCACCGGCCCGTAAAAACTCCGCTGTATCATCCACAGGATATAACCTGCCGCCAGCACCACACCGATAATCGCGACGATAGTTAAGGCCTTGATACCGACCACCGCTGTACTGGCATAGCTGCCGGCAAAGACGAGGAATTCTGCGGCGAAACCGCTGGTCAGCGGCAAACCCAGCGACCCCAGACCGGCAATGGAAAAGACCACCGCAATAATAGGAATCTGCCGGGCCAGACCGCCCATCTGGCGCAAATCTCTCTCGTGGATATTGTGCATGGTCAGACCGGCTACCGCAAACAACAACCCGGTTAAAATACCGTGGCTGAACATCTGTAATGCCGCACCGGTCATACTCACCATACCCAGGGCAAATACCCCGAGTAATACGTAACCCATATGGCTGACGCTGCTATAGGCAATCATCCGTTTGATATCGTGCTGTTTTAAGGTTAACGCTGCTCCGTAAATAATACTGATGACCGCCAAAATACATAGCGGTAAAGCCCAATCCTGTGCGACACCCGGGAAAAAGCTGACGCAAATCCTTATAATACCGTAGCCGCCCATCTTAATGAGAGCCCCCGCCAGCATCACACTGCCCGCGGTCGGCGCATCGGTATGAGCATCCGGCAACCACGTATGCACCGGAAATACCGGTAATTTAATGGCAAAACCAATGAGCAACAGGAAAAACATCGCACCGGCCGGAATGGTCTGCACCATGCCCAGCCCCTTTTCCGCCAGCTCTACCATATTCAGGCTGCCGGTAGTGAAATACAGGCAGAGTATGCCCGCCAGCATGAAGGCACTGCCGAATAAGGTATAAATTACATACTTCATCGCCGAGTAGTCTTTCCGCCCGGAACCCCAGACGGAAATCAGGAAGTACATCGGGATGATTTCTATTTCCCAGAACAGGAAGAATAATAACAAATCGAGTGAGGCAAAAACGCCCAGGATACTCGTTTCGAGTAAAAGTAACCAGGCGAAATACTCTTTAACCCGGGTATGTTCTTTCCAGGAGAGCAGCACGACGACAAAACCGAGGAATGCCGTCAATACTACCAGCGGCAGGCTCAACCCGTCCACGCCCAGATGATAATTAGCATTGATGGCCGGTATCCAGGCTAAGTTTTCGACAAATTGGTAGCCGCCCGCCGTACGATCGAATAAGCCAAAAATGACAAATGACAGCACCATCGAGACGAAGGTGAAAATCGCCGCGACCCATTTTATCGACTTTTCCTGTTTTCCGGAAATCAGAGCAATGATTATCGCCCCGATAACCGGTAAGAAGACTATGGCCGACAGATAATTAAACATCATCCTTTATCCAAAGATAAATACTACGATTACTATGGCGATTACGCCGATACCCATAAATATACCGTATAGCTGTAACTGGCCGGTCTGCCAATGCCGTACTCCCCGGCCGGTGGCTACCGCCAGTTTACCGAAACCGTTAACGATACCATCGATAATATAGGTATCGAATAACTGAGCCAGCCGGAAAAGCCCGCCCATCAGGAATTTCCGCACGATGATATCCTCATACAGGACATCCATATAATATTTGTTGTAAAACAAAGTGTAGAGCGGTTTAAACATCGCACCGATTTTCTCGGCGGACAACCACTTTTTACTGTAAATAGCATAAGCCAGGAAAATACCCGCTCCGGCTACCACCAGGGATATCCAGGGGAGCGGATGGGTAAATATACCGAATAACCCCGTCCAAAAACCGTGTGTCTCACCCTCGCCCATAAACGAGGCAAAACCGCCGGTAACGTTCCAGAAACCGGAGAATATGGCAAACACTGCCAGGATAACCATCGGTACGACCATTACCGCCGGTGATTCATGTAAATGATGGTGTTCTTCATGCCCGTGTCCCGCATCCTGTTGAGCCCCGCCGCGGTATTCTCCGCCGAAGGTAAGGAAGACGACACGGAAAATATAGAATGCGGTCATGAATACGGTGATTATCGCCAGGACAAAAAGTATCGGGGCATCCTGCAAGGCCACTGCCAGGATTTCGTCCTTGCTCCAGAAACCGGCGAACGGCCAGATACCTGCCAGACTTATAGCCGCTATTAAGAAAGTCGCATAAGTCCAGGGCATTACTTTCTTCAGACCGCCCATTAATCTCATATCGAACGTTCCGGTAGCATGATTTACACTGCCGGAACCGAGGAAAAGCAATGCTTTGAAGAACGCATGATTGAACAGGTGGAAAATACCGACAGCCGCAGCAGCTTTAGCCGCTTCGATAGTAATATCGCCGCCCCGGGCTACTCCCAATCCGGCGGCGCCCAGAGCCAGCATCATATAGCCAAGCTGGCTGATGGTCGAATAAGCGACTACACGCTTGATATCATTCATTACCAGGCCCATTGCAGCGGCAAAGATGGCCGTGAAACCACCGATAATAGCCACTGTCATAACAGCCGGTTCGGAACAGACGAATAACGGTAGAGTCCGGGCGACTAAGAAAACACCGGCGGCAACCATCGTGGCGGCATGGATTAAAGCGCTGACCGGGGTCGGGCCTTCCATTGCATCCGGTAACCAGACGTGCAGCGGAAACTGAGCGGACTTACCGACTGCCCCGGCGAAGATACCGATGGCCGCCCAGGTTAAGACCGAACCGCCTATCAACCCGCCGATTGCCATTTCATGCAGATGAGCAATATCGAAAGTGCCCGTATTAGCGAATAGAATCAAAATACCGGCCAGGAATCCAAAATCGCCGATACGCGTAACGATAAAGGCTTTCTTGGCCGCATTGGCGGCAGACGGCCGGTGGAACCAGAACCCGATCAACAGATAGGAGCACAGGCCGACCATTTCCCAGAAAATGAACATAAACAGCAGGTTGTTTGCCATCACCAGCCCGAGCATGGACATCGTAAATAATGACATCCAGGCGTAATAGCGGTGATAGCCGGTGTCACCCTTCATATAACCCTGAGAATAAATCTGCACCATGAAACTGACCGTAGAAACTACTACCAGCATCACGGCAGTTAGGGAATCGATGATTAACCCGACATTGAAATCAAAAACGCCGCCGATACTCAACCAAGGCAGTGCGGCAACTTCAAGCTGGTGTTCGTGAGCCCCTATCACAGTGAACAGCGTCCAGTATGACAGGACGGTGGCCGCACCGATAGCAACAATCGTAATATAACCGGCTACTTTAGATTCGGCTTTCACGAACGGCCGGATAAATAGCGATATTATGGCAAACGAAGCCAGCGGTAAGAAAAATATAAACCAAACAAGTTGCGCAGGCATTATGCTTTCCTCAAAATCTCCTGTATCAGATGTTCCTTATCTGCCGGTACCAGTACCGCATAACTGCCCTCTTCGGCACCTTTAGGCGGCAGCAAACGTGCCGGGACGTTTTTCCTTTCGATAAGGTCCTTGGTTTTCTTAGCAGCGGTGAGCGTACTCTCCCGCTTAACTTCTTTCCACATAAATTACCACTTCATTAAGTCGATTTTATCGGCTTCGATATTCTTCTTCCGGCGATAGATACTCATAATAATCGCTACGCCGACGGCTACCTCCGCCGCTGCCACCACCAGAATAAATATGGCAAAAACCTGCCCGGTCAGTGCCGCCGGGGTAACAAACCGGGAAAAAGCCACGAGCGTAATATTCACCGCGGTCAGCATTATCTCGATACACATTAAAATTACGATGGCGTTCCGCTTGGCAAATACCCCGTATAAGCCGATAGCGAACAGAATCGCGGACAAGACCAGATAATGAGTTAGTCCAACGCTCATTTTTTATCCCTCAACAAGATAATGGCACCGATAACCGCCGCCAGAAGCAGCACTCCGGCGATTTCTAACGGCAATACATAACCGCCCGCACCGAACAATTGTCCGGCTAGTACCTGCGTATTGGCTGCCGCAGGGGCAGTATTACTGATATTCCAGGTTGTGCTGAGTACCGAGTACAATACCACGCCTAAAAATATTACGGCAACCACAAAAGCCGGTATCCGGAATTTATTCGACGGGCTGCCCTGCTGGTATTCACGGGTCATCATAATCGCCAGTATAATGATGATAGAAATCGCACCGACATATATCAATATCTGGATGACCGCCAGGAATTCCGCACTTAATAAAATATATAAACCAGCCACGGTTAGGAAGCATAAAATCAGTGCCAGGGCGGCGCGAAAAACGTTCCGCAAAACCACCACGGCTAAAGCGGCAATTACGCAGATTATTGCCAGTATCCAGAAACCAATATCTATGCCCATTATTTCTTTAGCTTATTCCTATCCTGCAATAAGGTCTGCTTCGGCAACTCCTCTTCGATTTTAGGACGGGCATAAGCGCTCCGCCTTTTCGTCGAGCCTTCCGCAAACAGCATTTTATCTTTATCCAGATTCAAGTCTTCCCGTTTATAGGTAGACTTTTCATATTCATAACTAAAATACAAGGATTCTCTGGGGCAGGCTTCTACACACATACCGCAGAAAATACAATAACCCATATCCGCTGTCATCTCGACCACTTTTTTATTTTCTACCTTCATATGGATAACGCCCTGCGGACAGTTCTGAGCACACAAACCGCAGGCGATACAGGTACTTTCCTGCCAGATAAGCTCGTTACCCCGCGTCCGCCGCGAGATATTCAGCTTCTGTTCCGGGTATTGAGTGGTAACCGGATGTCTGAAAAGATGCTTGACAGTTACCAGCATCCCTTTCGCAATACCGTTACCGTATCGTTCCAACTTCAACTTTGCCCCATCCTAATTTAAATAATCTCGACCAGGCCAGTAACAGCACCACCATAATCGCGATATTAATCACCACGATTATCCACTGGGATGCTTCCGGCCAGAATAAAACCTGGGCGGCCGTTATCAATAAGTTAATAAGCGCAGCCGGGAAGAGAAACTTCCAAGAAAACGCCATCAACTGGTCGATTCTGACTCTGGGAACAGTCGTCCTAACCCAGACAATAACGAAGAAAACGGCAACTACTTTAATTAAAAGCCACAACCAGGGCGGCAGTAACGGGCCGCGCCAGCCGCTCAAGAAAACAGTAGATACGATAGCTGCCATTGCCAGGGCTTCCGCATACTCCACCAGATAAAATAGCGCAAATTTCATCCCGGAATATTCGGTATGGAAACCAGCAACGATTTCCGAATCGGCTTCCAGCAAATCGAAAGGAGCCCGGTTAATCTCAGCACTGCTTGCCATGAAGAAAATTAAAAAGGCCAGCGGCTGCATCAGTATGAAAGGAATATTCTGGGCTAAGACAATATCATTTAATGAAATCGAGCCGACTACCAGAACCACTGAAGCCAGCGATAGTATAACCGGTATTTCGTAGCTGACTACCGAAGCAACATTACGCATAGCGCTCAGCAGGGTATACTTGTTATTAGAACCCCACCCCGCCATAAATATGCCGATAGATGAAACCGAACTTATCGCCGCTATATAAAGCACACCGATGTTCAAATCTGCCAGCAGTGCTCCGTTCTGAAACGGTATTACCGCAAAAATCATCATTGCCGGAACAAAGGTTACAATCGGAGCCAAAAAGTGTACCGGTTTATCGGCAAAAGCCGGGATGATGTCTTCTTTTATTAAAACCTTCAGAGCATCCGCCACCGGCTGTAACAGCCCGAAAGGTCCGGCACGGTTCGGTCCCAGACGCGCCTGCATCCGGCCCATCGCCCGCCTCTCGAACCAGATAAATCCCATGACGAACATAAGAATAAAAACTATTATGAATATCGACCAGACAATCCAGTGAGCCCAGAAATTGCCCGGCCAGTCCGGTGATACAGCCGTTGCCGTATAACTCAATGCACTATTAAACGGGTTTTGTAGCATTTATCTATCTACCTCACCCATACAAATATCGATACTGCCGAATATAACCATCAAATCGGCAATCTTCCATCCGATAGACATTTCCCTTAATGCGGTCAGGTTGAGTAAGCTTGGAGCCCGGATACGGCAGCGGTACGGGGCGATAGAACCGTCGGACACCAGGTAGAAACCCAACTCGCCTTTCGGGCCTTCGATTGCGCCGTAAGCCTCTCCGACCGGCGGTTTGAATAACCGCGGCACTTTTTCCTGTACCGGCCCCTCCGGTATATATTTCAGGGCCTGTTCCAGAATCCTGACACTCTGCCACATTTCCTCGATACGCATCCGGTAACGGTCGTAGCAATCCCCGCCTTCAAAAGTAGGAATATCGAACTCGAATCTGTCATAGACCGAATAAAGGTCAGCTTTCCTCAAGTCCCATTTGACGCCGCTAGCCCGTAATACCGGCCCGGCCGCCGAACTGTTAACGGCCATTTCCCGAGTTAAGATACCTACCCCCTTAGTACGAGCCTGTAATATTTCATTATCTTTCAGCAGTTTTTCGTACTCTTCGATATACGCCGGTATTTGCTTGAGAAAATTATTTAAGGCCGGTAAAAATTCTTCCGGCAGGTCCTGGCTCACGCCGCCTATCCTCATATAGTTATAAGTAAGCCGCTGGCCGCAGACCATATCGAAAAGGTCAAGGATTTTTTCCCGCTCTCTGAGGGTATACAACACCGGCGTCATGAAAGCACCGCAGTCATTTAATAAAAAGCCGATGGAACAGAGGTGACTGGAAATCCGCATCAGCTCGGCCATAATCACGCGGATAAATTCCGCCCGTTCCGGTACTTTAATACCGCCTAACTTCTCCACAGCGACTACATAGGCGAAGTTATTGGTCATCGAACCGAGGTAGTCCAACCGGTCGGTCAGCGGAATGATACCGGAAAAAGTCCGCTCTTCGCAGAGCTTTTCTACTCCCCGGTGCAGGTAACCGAAGACCGGTTCCAGAGCAACAATAACCTCGCCGTCCATCGTGGCTTTCATCCGGAATACACCGTGTGTACTCGGGTGAGCCGGTCCGATATTCAGGACAAACGGTTCGGTATAAAGCGTCATCTATAGGTAGTCCTTCCGTAAAGGATAGCCTTGAAAACCTTCCCAGAGAACGATACGTTTTAAATTCGGATGCCCTTCGAACTTGATACCCAGCAGGTCGAATATTTCCCGCTCCTGATAATCGGCACCCTTATAAATATCCACGACTGAAGGTAAAACCACATTCTCCCGACCCTCGAATCTGGTTTTTACCGTGGATTTCTGATTATTTTTAATAGAAATAAGCTGGTAAACAACCTCGAAATATTCCCAGTAATCCGTCGCCGTCATATCGGTTAAATAGTCGAATTCCAATCCGGGTTCATTCTTAAGAAACGCCAGAATATCTCTGATGCCGGAACTCTTCACCAATAGAGAGTTTTCCTGCGCCTCGATGATACTTTCGGTAAATTTCGGGGCGAGTTTTGCGGCAATATCCGCTCCCGCCAGTACCACTGTCATTTCTATTTATTCCCCACTATCTCTGGTAATACTCGTCAGCGATGCTGTAAGCTTTGGTTATTTTCTTATGCAGCATTTGTATTCCGTAAATTAACGCTTCCGGCCGCGGCGGACAACCCGGTATATAGACATCTACCGGTAAAATACGGTTATAGCCGGGTACTACATTGTAAGACGACCGGAAAGTGCCGCCGGTAATCGCACAGGCACCCATTGCTATAACCCATTTCGGTTCGGCCATCTGTTCGTAAATCCTTTTTACCTGAGGGGCCATTTTCCAGGTTAGTGTCCCCGCGGCAATCATCAAATCTGACTGCCTGGGTGAAGCCCTGACGATTTCCATCCCGAAACGGGACATATCGAACCGTGACGCTTCCGCGGTAATGAACTCGAAGGCACAGCAAGCCGGGAAACAGACTACCGGCCACATCGATTGCTTGCGAGCCCAGTTAAGCACCGCATCAACCGTCGTCAGCAATAAACTTCCCTCGCCTTTGTTTTCCATCCACTCTAACGAGTCGGGAATTACCTGCTGGCTGTCCGCTTTAAGGTCCTCGATAATCTTCCCTTCCATCTTCTCCACGTCACGTTCGGCGAAGATATCAGGCAGGTTTGTTGCTTCTTGCCCTATTTCCATTCCAGTGCCTTTTTCTTCCATGCATAAATATATCCGATAACGATGAGACCGATGAAAATCAGCATCATATAAAATGCCGGACCGCCGAGGTTCCTCAACTCCACTGCCCAAGGATAAATAAAGACCACCATTACGTCTAAAGCCAGGAAAACAAGGGCATAATAATAATAGCGGAAGTTGAACTGCACCCATGTCTTACCGATAGTCGGCATACCGCACTCGAAAGGTTCTTCTTTAACCTTGTTAGGCTTTCGAGGCACTATTTTTAAATCCCGGAGAATAACGGGAATGAGAACTAATAAAAGCGTAAAAGCGATGGCTATAATTAAGAACAGAGCAATGTAGCCATAGTTGGTCAGCACCACTGCCTCCTCAGTAAATGAGTTTGGATGAATTATACTACACTCGAAATTTTTAAGTCAAAGTATTTTCCTCGTGGAAAAGTCAAGCACAGGCTCAATAAACAAATCCCGGAGATATTGACCAGCAAATTTTTAATTTCAAACTACACATTACTTATTTCCCTACTTGATAAATTTATTCAGGGCGTTATATTATTAACCAAACAAACTGATATTCTGCGGGGTGATATAAGTGGAAATTAAAACGGCCTCTGTTTACCTTGGTCTCGGCTCGAATATGGGTGAAAAGCAGGATAACCTGCTCCGGGCATTGGATTATATTTCCCAGCGGCTCCGCATCGAAAAAAAGTCCTCGATGTATGATACCGCCCCGGTCGGCAACATAAACCAGGCACGTTTTTTAAATATGGTCTGCGAAGTTACCACCAGCCTGCCCCCGGCAATGTTGCTCGCCACCTTGAAAGGTATTGAAAGCAAGATGGGGCGTTTACCTGTCCATCCGGCAAATTCTCCCCGGATTATCGATATCGATATTCTGCTCTACGGTGATGAGATAATCGATACTCCGGATTTAAAAATACCCCACCCCAGGCTTGCGGAAAGGGCTTTCGTACTCGTGCCGCTCGCAGAAATCGCTCCCGAACTCGTCCATCCCGTATTGAAACTGAGCATGAAGGATTTGCTGACCTTAATCGAGAGTAACACCCAGGGCGTCCTGAAACTACAATTTCAGCCGTAAGGGGGCAATCCCTTTCTAAAGACGGGTGGATTAACCCGGCAATGATTTATACCTTTTCCGGAGGGGACTATGTATTATATCACTATCGAAAAAGACTTTGATGCCGCCCACTTCCTGCGGGAATACCGCGGCAAGTGTGAAAATATGCACGGCCACCGCTACGTCATTAAAGTTACTGTCAAATCCGACAAACTGGATAAGACCGGCCTGGCTTATGATTTCACTACCTTAAAGCAGGAACTGGGCGAAATTCTGGATCGATTCGACCATACCTGCCTCAATGACAGCCCGCCCTTCGATAAAATCAACCCCTCCGCCGAAAACATCGCCACCACCATCTATAAGAAGCTCAAGCCCAAACTGAAAGACCAGCCCGTTACTATCGATAATATCGAGGTCTTCGAATCCCCCACCAGCCGGGTGATGTATAAGCCGGAATGAATAAATATCCCCCGGCATAGCCGGGGGTATTTCTTTAACGCCTGTAAGGCTTGACTACTAGCCACGCCTAAATGGCGTTGGTACGG
>JAFGLR010000102.1 GCA_016927955.1 Dehalococcoidales bacterium | reverse complement strand
TCACCCTGTTCGGTTCGCGTGGGCAAACCTACGGCCGGCCCCGGACGCTGGCCTAAAACGATAACCACCGGCGTCTCGGTAATACCGGACAGACCAAGACCTTCCACCATTAAACAAAAGCCGCTGCCGGAGGTGGCCGTCATCGACCGTACCCCGGCATAACCGGCCCCGACAGCCATATTTACAGCGGCAATTTCATCTTCCGGCTGGACGGCGATAATACCATATTCAGCAGCTCTTCCCGCTAAATATTCCAGAACAGGCGTGATGGGTGTCATCGGATAAGCCGAGATAAATTTACAGCCGGCAGCAATGGCCCCGACAGAAATTGCTTCAGCCCCATTTAAAAGCATTAGCGGCATACCGCCTGTATTATTAAGTTTAAATTTGAAGTTACCGCGGTAATTATCTTTCGCGAAACGGTATCCGGCAGCAGCGGCTTTAACATTGGATTCGGCTTTGTCGCCACCACCGAAATATTCTTTTAAAACTTTTTCAAGAATAGAAAAGTCGTAGTCTGCAACACACAGTGCCGCACCCAAGCTAACCGTATTAGCCATAATACGGCCGCCGGCTTGTTCTTCAGCGAGCTTATTAAGCGGGACACCAAACAGATTGCCCTCCCCCGATATGTCTTGAACTTTTTCGCTATCGAAGATGATTACACCACCGGTGGAGATTTCACCGCGGTGAAGGTCGATGGTCTCGAGGTTCAGCGCTAGAAGCATATCGACTTTATCCGCAGGAGCACTTACCTTACTGTCTTTTGCCCGGACACGGAAAAAGTTGTGGCCGCCCCGGACGCGGGATTCAAGATCCTGGTCGGCAAAGACATGATAACCACCCCGGGCTAATACTTTTGCCAGTAAATAACCTACCGATTGGACGCCCTGTCCTGCTTCTCCGCCTACCATAAAGTTTATGTCTACCGACAATTTTTACCTCCTTAAATAATACAGCCTTTCTAAAAACACTCTTTAAGGCACTATTGTATTATCAAGTAGCAGCAAGTAAAATCCGTAGGACTACGTAATTGAAAGCTCCGATTTACTTAATTTAGTACAACATACGGAGGGAATTATAGAATATAAAAAGTATGTATCAACCGGCAGTTGACCTCGACATTGTTCAGCGTATTCGAGAGGACAGACGGGTTAGAATACTTGGTCAACCTGTCATCAAAAATCATATCGGGGAAAATAGCGATTATACGAGTGAGCAGGAGGTTAAAATTCGATAAGGAAGATAGGCTCATCTTTTCGCCCAGACAGGAATAATCGAAATCGTTCTGTAAGATTTCTATATGGCTATCGGCCGTATCTCGCTTATAAATCCGGATGAAATACTCCTCCCGATTCAATACTGTAGTTTTAGTATCTTTAACCTTGCGGACAATCGGAATACCGCCGGTCATCACAGTCAAAGGAACATCAACTTTAATTTTCTTCGTATCCGTAACCATTTCCCGGCTGGTGTGGATAATCCCTTTTAATATTAAAAAGGCATCTTCCGGTTTCAAGACGGTTTTATTATCGTTGTGGTCGCTGAAAATAATTTCACCTCTATTTAATTCAGCGGAATAAGGACGATAAGTCTCAGAGTACCGGCGTAGTTCCGAATCGGCAAATACCACAGGTTTTAAACCGAGTTCACTAAAACTGCGGGCAATTGCCTCGGCCTTTTCCCTGGTCTCATAGTGAGCGATAACTTTTGGTATTTTACTAGCCAGCAAAAGGCGCGTGCCATACAGGTCTTTCCCGAGGATAACCGCCACTCTGCTGATGAGAGAGTCTTCCAGATTATCCACCGGAGCGACGGCAATGTGCATAATATCGGTTCCGGCCATTGTTAACCTGCTATATATAGTCTGGATATTCTATTATAAACTATCCGAAGCCTGATTTGCTTCGTCAGGTAATATTCCGTGCTGCAGAGCATAACGGATTAGGTCGGTTTGCGAATTAAGGCCGAGTTTTTGCATCATACTGGAGCGATGTACTTCAACAGTACGCCGGCTTATAAATAGTCTATTGGCAATCTCCACATTAGTCAACCCCTGGGAAGCCATATAGAGGACCTCTCGTTCTCGATTTGTCAGGGTTTCATGCGACGAGGCGCCGGAAGCTTCGGCTTTTTTAGCGTAGTTATCTATAACACGCTCGGAAAGGGGCGGGCAGAGGTATCTATGCCCTACGGAGGCTTCACGAATAGCCTTTACCAATTGGTCCGAGGTTGATTCTTTCAATACATAACCCCGGGCACCGGCTTTCAAGGCTTCGTAAACGTATCCCTCGCTACCATACATCGAAAGCATAACTACCCCGGTTTTCGGCGTACGCTTGACGACCTGGCGCGTTACTTCGATGCCGTTCATACCATTCATCATCAAATCGATTACGGCAATATCAGGCCGGAGCTGCTCGATAGTGCGGACAGCCTCCAGCCCTTCACCGGCTTCCCCAATGACTTTAAAGTCCTCTTCAAATTCCAGCAGTTTTTTTAATGACTGTCTGACGACGGCGTGGTCGTCCACGATTACGATTGTGGTCATTCGCCTTTCCCTTTTTATTTTCCTTCGGTACGGGTAACTCGGCAGTTATAATAGTACCCGCACCGGGAGTGGATTCAACGGACAAAGTACCACCTAAAAGTCTGACACGTTCCCGCATTCCATGCAAGCCGCTGGATTTACGGGAATCAATATCCTCGGGGATAAAACCTTCACCTTTATCCTCTATTTGTACTGAAATACTCTCAGGGGTACTCCAGGCACGCACAGAAACACTGCGGGCACCGGAATAGCGGGCTACGTTAGTCAGAGCCTCCTGGATAATACGGTAGGCGGTTATTGTGATTTCAGGCGGAAAACGGCGTTCCAGATTGTGGTGTTTGAAATCGACTTTAATATCGGTCTGCGCCGTAAAACGGTCAAAATGCCAGAATAACGTAGGCAGCAAACCAAGGTCATCGAGCATTGAAGGACGCAGATTGAGCGAAATGTTTCGAATGGTAGAAATAAGCTCGGTGATATTATTGACACCGTCTTCAAGCTGCTTCCTTACTTCCTGGGCACACGACGGCATTGCCCGGTCAAGGGTTAGTTTAAGGACTGTTAATACCTGACCTACCTGGTCATGTAATTCGCGGGAGATATTCTGACGTTCTTCCTCCTGGATTTGGACCAGCCGGAAGGATAACAATCGTAATTCCTCTTCAATCCGAACCCGTTCGGTAATATCCTGTACTGTGCCGAACATCCTTAAAGGCTTCCGCTTTTCATTAAAAGTTACCTCGCCATGTTCGTGAACATGGCGAACATTGCCGTCAGGACGTATAATCCGGTGGTCGATACTATAAGTATTCCCTTCATTCAGAGCATCACTCACGGAACGCTCGACGAATTTACGGTCAGCCGGATGCACAAAACTTAGAAAATCCTCATAAGTACTGCTGGAATACGGTTGATTTACCCCGAAGATTCGGAAGGTTTCATCCGACCAGACCAGTTTATTACTAACCAAGTCCAGGTCCCAATGCCCAAGGTGAGCAATCTTCTCCGCTTCGGCAAGTCTAGCCTGGCTACGACGTAACTGTTCAATACCTTTTTTACGCTGGGTAATATCACGGGTGACACCAAGTAGGTAAGCAGCCCTTTCTTCAGTTGCCGGCATAAAGCGGATACGGCTTTCCGTCCAGATAACCGAACCGTCTTTCCGGACGTTCTCCGATTCGGTAACATAATAATCTCGCTCTTCATTCCTTATAAAAGTACCGGATTCCCAGTCCTTAATGGTCTGTCTGAAAATATCCAGCGATTCCGGCGGCACGATACCGGTTAGAGACAATATAAGTGCTTCATCCTGAGTGTAACCGAGCTGCTGCTTAATCGACGGACTGACATAGGTCATTTTAAATTTCATATCGGCTGTCCAGATAACATCGACAACATTATCAGCGAGGAGTTGATATAAATGCTCGCTCTCCCGTGCAGCCTCCTGAGCTTGATGCCGTTCCATTATTTGCTTGACCAGAGCAATAATATTCCTCATATCCAGAGGTTTGGTCTGGTAGCCGATGACATTTCTCAGCTTAACGGCGGCAATCGCCGAGTCTATCGAGGCATAGCCGGTAACAATTATAACCTCAGCGTTGGGACAAATTGCCCCGATACGCCGAGTCAGCTCAACACCGGATATATCCGGCAATTTGATATCGGCGATGACCAGGTTTATCGAGCAATCCCGGCAGATGGATAAAGCACTTTCCCCATTGTTCGCCACCGTTACCTGATATCCCTCTTCCCGCAGAATATCCTCCAGGTTAGCCGCCAGGTCAACGTCATCATCGACAATGAGAATTGACGAATGTTTTAAGATTATGTTTTTTACCGTTATACTCATTGTTTACACTCTTTTGGAAGACACCTTTCTATTATACCCTTTTTGTCAAAATATAGTTAGCCAAAATATCTAATATATTCATAAAGGCCGTATCCCAGTTATTTCATTGTCCAACGAAAGGTATAAATTATGGCGTTAATCCGGGCAATTATACTCAGGAAATCAGCAACTAAAAATAAGTAGGTTTACGTATAGATTTATAGCTACCGCATGCTTAGAATGAAAGAAATTTCACTAAAGTATTTCAGGCATTCTCAGATGTTTGATTTTAAACCTTATCAATAGCCCGGTTGCCGGCAATATAAAGCGGCACACTTGCGGAACGTATTTCTATTCCGGTGGTCAATGTCTGTATACAGTCGGCTCACGGCGAAAATATATAAAAAGGATGGGGGACATTATGAAGGCAAGAGAAATCAGACCGGCAATATTCTGGGTCGGGGCGGTAGACTGGGACCGGCGAACATTTGATGAATTGATACCGCTGCCCGATGGCACCAGCTATAATGCCTATATCATCAAGGGCAGTGAAAAAACAGCCCTTATCGATACAGTGGACCCACCCAAAGAAGACATCTTAATCGAACACCTGGATAACCTGGGGATTAACGACATCGATTATATCATCTGTAATCACGCGGAGCAGGACCATGCCGGGGCAATACCGCGCGTACTCGCTAAGTTTTCTCGCTCCAAGGTGCTCTGTACCCCCAAATGTAAGGCAATGCTGATAGACCACTTGCATATCCCGCCGGATGGCATAACGACGGTGGAAGACCGCCAGGTGATTTCGCTCGGGGACAAGAACCTGGAATTTATCCACGCACCCTGGGTACACTGGCCGGAGACAATGTTAACTTACCTGCGTGAGGATAAGGTTTTATTCCCCTGTGATTTTTTCGGGGCACACCTGGCAACTTCCGAGTTGTTCCTGACTGATGAATGCCAGTTATACGAATCAGCGAAACGTTATTACGCCGAGATTATGATGCCTTTCCGGCCTAATATCCAAAAGAATATGGAAAGACTAAAAGAATATGATATCAAGATGATTTGCCCGAGCCACGGACCGATTCACGAGCATTCCGAATTTATCATTAATGCCTACCGTGAATGGATTGCCGACGAACCACTGAACATCGTTGTATTACCTTACATATCAATGCATGGCAGTACCCGGCAAATGGTAAAATACCTGGTAGAATCGCTTGCGGAAAAGGGTGTTAGCGTAAAACAATTCGACCTGAACGATGCCGATATCGGCAAGCTGGCAATGTCACTGGTAGATGCAGCTACTATCGTGTTGGGTGTCCCCACCGTAGCGGTAGGACCTCACCCCAAGGTCGCCTACGCCACTTTCCTGGCTAATATGCTCCGCCCCAAAACCCGATTCGCCTCGATAATCGGCTCTTACGGCTGGGGTAGTAAAGCCAAAGAGAACCTGATTGAGATGGTACCGAACTTAAAAGTGGAACTGATCGAGCCGGTTATGTGTAAGGGTATGCCGCGCCAAGCGGATTTCGAGGCACTGGAAAAACTGGCTTTAACTATTGCAGAAAAACACAAAGGTTTAAAAAATCCGGCAGGCTTGGAGCACGTACCTCCCAAGCTATAACATTACCGGTAATAAATATATATTGTCTTAACTCAGTATGAATATCCTGCGGACGGTAGTACGTCCGCAGGATATTCAAGCACTTAGTCTCAATAACAATTACCCTCAGATACTTTATCCGGTTTCCCCTTAGTATTATTATAGTAAACAAGGCGAGACTTTGCGTATTAATTACCGGATACGGTTTTAATTAATGTTAAAGGAAGCAGTATTGCCAAGCCGTTACTTAAGAATTGACAGTATTACCAAACAAGTCTATAGTAAACTAAAATATCCGGGAATCGAATAAAATCCCGGCACAACGGAGCATGTTTTGATAAATAATAAACCGCCAAAAACAGATGGAGGCATGAATAGGCTGCTGGAATTCCAACGGATTATCAGCTCTATTTCTACCAGGTTTGTCGGTAAAACAAATTTAGATGATGCCATCCGGGAATGTTTGCATGACATATGTATCTTCAGCGGTGCCAGCCGCATTTTTCTCACCCAATTCGCACCTAATACCCTCACACCGGCTAAAAAATACGAATATTATAACATTGAACCGGCTAAAGAAAACATACCGCGGATTGAACCCGTGATGTTTGATTGGTATACCGGTAAAGTATCAAACGGGGAAATTGTCTATATCGAGGATATAAGCAGGTTACCACCGGAAGCCTGTGACGAGAAACGGAACCTAGAGTCGATTGGAGTTAAAGCCGCCTTAATCACACCGATTATTATTGAGAATAAAGTTCAGGGGTGTATCGGGTTATTCAATATTTACCAGCCGGTCCACTGGCAGAATGATAGCATTGAAATTATCAAGATTGCGGCAGAAATTATTACGAATGCACTGCGGCGCACTGCTGCTGAGGCAATGGTACAGTCAAATGAAAAGTATTTCCATGCCCTTATTGAAAATACAGTCGATACTATCATAATTCTCGATAAAACCGGGAAGATTAAATATCGCAGCCCGTCAATTTTTTCTATGTCCGGATATAAACCGGACGATATCATTGGTAAAAGCTTCATTGATTTTTTGCATCCCTATGATATTACAATAGCAAATAATATGTTTTACGAGGGTATCAAGACTCCGGGCAAGACAATTTCAACCGAATTCCGTATAAAAAATAAGGATGGTACCTGGACTCATGCCATAGTAATCGGCAAAAACGCCTTGAATGACCCGACGGTTGAAGGTGTTATTTTAAACTTACGGGATGTAACCGAGAGCAAGAGAGCCAGTGAAAAAATTGAACACGCCGCCAGGCAATGGCGGGCCACCTTCGATTCTATCCGTGATATGGTCTGGATTTGCGATGAATATTGTACTCTAATGAGAGTAAATAAAGCCTACGCACAGGCCGCCGGGCAAGAACCCCGGGCACTAATCGATAAAAATTGTTATGAAGTCCTCAAAGAAGCAAAGTATATTTGTCCCCATTGCCCGCATAAAAAAGCTATTGCCGCTGGAGAACCTGTAATAGAAATTGTTCGAATCGCTGATAAATACCTGGAAATAACTGCTTCACCGGTAATTCCTTCCGAAAACCAACCAACTACCTCGGTATGTGTTGCCCGCGATATTACACAAAGCCGCCGGATGGAAGAGGCTTTAATAAACGCAGCCCAACGATGGCGCACTACTTTTTACGGTATAGGAGAGGGCATTTGCCTCACCGATGAGAACGGGCAAATACTACAATGTAATCAAGCTTTCTCCGAACTGACCGGAAAATCCCTTGATGAAATTATCGGTCATAATTATGAGGAGTTGTTAATACGCCCGATTGGTACTGCTGCGGAAACCAGCATCATTGACCGGCTTAAAGAAACATTGATAAGGCAAAAACTGACTCTTCAATTCGACGAACGGTGGTTTAATCTGGTAGCCGACCCGATTTTTACTGATAAAAATGAGTTCATCGGGGCAACGCTGGTTTTCTCGGATATCACGGAGAGCAAAATTGCCAGTGAAAAGTTACAGCAGCTTTATCATGTAGAAACCGACTTGCGGCAAAAGCTTGAAGAGGAGATAAAGAGCAGGGTCGAGTTAACCCGCCTACTGGTACATGAAATTAAAACGCCCCTCACTCCTATCTTAGCTTCCAGCGAAATACTAGTTGATGAACTTAAAGAAGAGCCCTGGCAAAGCCTGGCAAAAAATATTCATACCGGCGGTGTAAATTTGAACCGCAGAATTGATGAACTCCTCGACCTGGCCCGTGGTGAGGTGGGCTTGTTGAGTTTAAACATGCAGGAGTTGGATATGAATACACTTTTACAGGAAGTCGTGACGTACATGGAACCGGCAGCGAAAAATGATAAACTTAAATTCACGGCTGACCTAAATCCGCTGCCGGTGATTATAGCGGACGAGGACAGGCTCCGACAGGTGTTACTAAATCTCATCAGTAATGCAATGAAATATACACCGGCGGGTGGTAAAATTACTTTATCGTCCCATACAGAAAAGGATAATGTTGTCATTGAAGTAAAGGATACCGGCAGCGGCATCGAAGAAGAAGAGCAAAAGCAACTATTCCAGCCCTATTACCGGGCGGTAGTTGACCGCTCACAGTTCCACGGGTTAGGGCTGGGGCTAGCTCTATCAAAACGGTTAGTAGAATTACACGGGGGTAAAATATGGCTAATAAGTCAACGTGGAGGCGGCAGTACTTTCGCATTTTCAATACCTTTAAATACGCCATCTGGAGCTTAGTTAATAATGAAAGTCTTGATAATTGAAGACGATATCCAAATTGTAGAGGCAATTAAACTGGCGTTTAAAATCCGCTGGTCGGAGGCTGAAGTCACCTCTGTAGCTTTAGGAGAAAAGGGGATTGATTTCACCAGAACCGATAGACCGGATATCGTTATTCTCGATCTCGGGCTACCGGACATCAGTGGTTTTGAGGTGTTAAAACGAATCCGCCAGTTTTCCAAAGTACCGATTTTGATATTGACCGTAATGGCTGACGAATCAGATAAGGTTAGAGGTCTCGAATGGGGTGCAGACGATTATGTTACAAAGCCGTTCAAGCAACTGGAATTACTGGCCAGGGTCAGAGCATTACTGCGGCGATTGATGCCGAGTGATGAAGGCCCGATGGTTCGCGGGGTGCTTAGTTATAAGCCTGATACCTTCCAGTTCTTTCACGGCGATAATGAATTAAACTTGACCCGCACCGAGGGGGTTATCATCAGGCATTTGATGAAAAATTACGGCCAGGTAGTCACCCATGCAAGCATGGCCGAGGCAATCTGGGGCGTCGATTACCCGGATTCTGCCCAGAGCCTGAAAGTATATATCCGCCGCGTCCGTGAAAAACTGGAGAACGATCCCGGTCAACCGCGCCTGCTGTTAACTAAAGCCGGAATCGGCTATTACTTAGCCAAAACCGAGGAATAAAAAAGACATTTCATTTGCGTAAGCCGCATCCGATTTGTTAAAATTCTATTGCTGATTAATCATATAGGTCGTTAGCTCAGTTGGTAGAGCAGCAGACTTTTAATCTGTCGGTCGAGGGTTCGAGTCCCTCACGACCTACCAGAAAGCCCAAACCCGATTCCAATGCGTCAACTAATGTCAACTTGCTCGATAGGTTCATACAATCCCGCAGACAGGGCACTTCAACCGGGTCAATCAGGTTCTATCATACATTTCTTACCCGTTTTGTGAATAACTATCCATTGGGTCCAGATGGCATCAATCACTTCTTATCATCATTATCTTGTGAGAATGCCAAGCACGCCTACTTCAGGGCGATGAGAGCATTCTGCAACTGGGCACATCAAGAAGGCATTATCACTAATAACCCAATCGAACATGTTGACGAACCTAAAATCAAAAAGAGGATATTGCCCAGCTTCTGATTTCCATCTGCTATTGTTGTCAGATACTATAACCTTATTATCGGTACTATTAAAATTGGCTAACGGAGCTTATATTAATAGCGGCTGTATTCCTTAATGGATTTCAACATAGCTTGGGCATCTTCAGTCTTAGCTTTGTCAGGAAGCCCGATAATCATCATCACGCCTCCCCCTTTACCACATTTATCGATCAACTCTTTAGCGTAATTTTCAACTTCACGAAGAGACCATACTGAAGCTGATTCCGGTGTATGTACTAATAGACAGGTATGGCCGCCTAATACTTTTTTCGCCCGTTCAACATCCATATCATCGATACAAGCGATAACCTTTCCTTTCGGTAATTCTAATAAACGCTCCAACCTATCGCCATAATCGTCTTCGAAGACTGGCATCGGGACATAACCCAGGTCAATATTCGTTTGTAATGCTCTTTTCAATCCCGGCCAGTAGAATTTATTAAATTGTGCATCGGACATAAAATGTTTATCGCCACGCCAAAGCGGCATACCGATTTTCTTGGGATTGCCTCTTTGGGCAGGATCGGCTGGTAAGCACTTGGAAAGCTGCCTGTCAATTATCGCATCGCAGGCCTTTAGTAGTTTATCCGGCTGGCGGAACATATCAATCATAGCCCCCTTCATACCGCGTAAAAAGGAGGATATAGCATCATAGGGAGCCCCACCTACACCTTGTGCCATGGGTGAAGAGAATGCAGGGAAACCTAATTGTGCCATTTCTTCGGAGAAATCACCAGCGAGCTTTCTAAATTCCTCCATATGCTGCCCGGCTTTATGCAAACGAGTAGCCATCTCGATAAATTCCGGACTTGCAAAAAGGGGCGTAAGCATTTCAAAACCATGTATCATCATATCCAGAGGAGGTAATTTCGCGAGTGGCATCAAAGCGCTATAGACTCGCGGTAAATAACGGCTTACCGTGAAGCCGGATGGGTCTGAGAGAAACATGTCATACTCATCCTCCTTCATATATTCACCTTCGATATACTGATAATCATAGTCGGCAGGGAGAGGTCCTCCGGGCCAGAGTAAAGTCTGAGCCCCGAGAGCTTCCAGAACAGAGCCACATCTTAAGAAAGCACCTTCAACCATATCCGGTTCAAAGTCTAGGGTAATTTTTCGCAATCCTCTTTTCCAAATAACAGGGTCGTAATATGCGGTGGCATTAGGAACACCGGAATAGCTCTGTTTGTCAAGGAAAACTGCGATAGGTATTCGGTCCGGTTCTTTTAACTCTATGGCATCCCTGACCCGCTTTTCTCTTTCATCATAAAGCTGTTCTGCAGTCTTCCCGGTACTTCTCTCTATCTTTTCTTTCAGGATAAGATTTTCTTTTTCATATTCCCCAATTGCAGTCTCAATAATATTCTCTCTTGTCATTGCAACCCTTCTTTATTAGTATATTCGGATACGATATTAAATATGTATAACACTAACAGCAGTAACTTGTCAATAGTATAAAATTATATTCAATTATGATTGTTACAGTTTTGTCGGATGGTAATTAATAATATCGTATATGACATTTCCCCCAAGAACAGCAACATGCTGACTTAGCAACTGTATTTAATTTGACCCTCACCCCAAAGTTGTACCAGCCAATATTGGGAAAATCGGAACCGAAATTAGCTTTGAGAGAACCGAAAATTTTCCGATTCTGATTTTGCATCTTTTAATCTGTCGGTCAAGGGTTCGAGTCCCTCACAACCTACCAGGCATTATCCCGATACATCAACCGGTATTAACTTACTCACCAGGTTCCTACAATCCCGCCGACAGGGTATTTCCCCTGGCTCAACCAAGTTCTATCGCCCGTATTTAACACACTTTATCAATAAGTATCTGCTTACATCGCCCAGTATTCATCGCTTCTTATTGAGTCTACGATACGGTAATGCTAAGCAATTATATTTTGAGCAATTATCGCCGGTACAACTTTTTCGTAGGGGGTACTAGTTAACTTTTACCTATTTCTTAAGTTGTTTATTGAGATAATTTCTCAGCCTTGGACCTGTGCTCGGCTCTTTTAAGGCGAGAGTGATTGTCGTTTCCAGCCATCCCGCAGGTGTCCCGGCATCCCATCGTTCACCTTCAAATTCATAAGCATATAAAGGATAGTGCCGGATTAAGCGTTTAAGGGCATCAGTTAGTTGAATCTCTCCGTTTCTTCCCGGTTTAGTTTTATTAATACACTCGAAGATTTCCGGTGCGAGAAGGTATCTACCCATAATAGCAAAGTCGGAGGGAGCTTCATCTGCCTCTGGTTTTTCAATGAGGTCGCTGACCTTGTATACACGTTCGGCAACTTTTTTACAGGCTACTATACCATAGCGATTTATCTCTTCCCGTGCTATACGTTTTACCGCCACAACACTACACTGATAACTTTCGTGTATCCGTATCATTTCCTTCAATACGAACTCTTTGTTTTCAAAAATGTCATCAGGTAGCATTAAGAAGAACGGCTCATTGCCTATCATGTTCTTCACGGTAAGCACAGCGTGTCCCAGCCCCAGCTGTACCCTTTGGCGGATGTAACCGATATCCGCTAAGTTAGATACGTACCTGACTTTTTCCAGAAGACGAGTTTCACCCTTCTGTTCAAGCATACTTTCCAGTTCGAAGTCAGAGTCAAAATAATCTTCAATACTATTCTTACCGGAAGCCGTGATGATTACTACCTGTTCGACACCGCAGGCTGTAGCTTCCTCGATGCAATATTGTATTATCGGTTTGTTAAGCAGGGGTAACATTTCTTTAGGTATGGCTTTTGTAATCGGCAAGAATCTGGTTCCCCAACCGGCTGCCGGTATCACCGCTTTCTTTATTCCCATGTAGCTCTCCTTTCGTATATAAGCCGAATATCTTATTGTTCCTAACTTAATACCTCGACCTCGAAGTCGTGAGAAGTCTATTTCTTAAAAGGAATAGCCTGCATGATTATGGCGGCAGCATTTTCATAACTAAAATTTGCAGAATTTATCGTCAGGTCGTAATAGAGCGGGTTCTCTGAATCGGCTTTAAAATATCTTTTGAGAAATTCACGGTGGCTGCTATCGAAGCGTTCGATTTCCTTCTTAGCCGATTCTTCATTAAGGTTCATACTTTCTATAACACGCTTTAGACGTAACTCGAAGGGTGCTGCGACCAATACATGAAGAACACCCGGATAATCTTTCAGGATGAACTGGCTACCTCTACCGCGTATTACTATCGATTGGCTGGCAGCCAGTTCTTTAATAACGGAGTTAAGACCGATTAAATAACTGCTATCGTCTAAAGGAATTTCCCAAACCGGTAAATACGCCGTCGGATAAGCGGCCGGAGGCACATATGAGTGACCGAGGGCATCAACAATTTTAGATAAAAACGTACCGGGAGGCATTTCTTTCTTTTCGACGCCGTCTTTTGACCAGCGAAGCCTTTTAGCAACCTCAGCGATAATATCCCGGTCAACATAATCAAGGTTCAAGTTATCGGCGACCAACTTCCCGATTTCCGGGGCACCGCTTCCCAGATAGCCACGAATAGTTATTACCGGCATTTCATCCTCCTCCTGTTCTCTTATATTTAAACTACCTGACCTGAAGGATTAGAAACTATTCGAAATCATCTACTTCAATTTCTTTATCGATCTTTAAGCGTTCGTGTAAATCATCGTGGAAGAAAAACTTTTCCTCTCCGAGGGCAGGTTTCAAATCCGTGTGCCAGATAGCTTCGGGGTTATATTCTGCAAAGAACGGACGGGCTATCCAATCGGGGTTTCTTCCTTGAATCATTCTGAACACCATTACTTTTTCCTTTTTTATTTCAGCAACACCGAGCATCTGGACTTTGCCGGGCAGGCAGGACATCACCGGACCGCGCACAGTCCGGCATATTCCACTCACCATCTGGTATGCTTCACGGAATATTTGCCAGGCAGTAATGAGCGGTACGGAAAAGAAATGCTGGGCCCCGGTATTCCGCGCGACAAACATATAGTATGGGATACATCCCAGGCTCACCTGTTTACGCCACATCTCCGCCCATAACTCCGGAGAATCATTGATATGCTTTATGACCGGGGACTGAGTCCTGATGAATGCGCCGGTGGCAAGTATCCGCTTGATTGCATTTTTAACTGCATCCCCTTCCAATTCAACCGGATGATTAAAATGTGCCATAACGGCAAGGTGTTTTCCGGCCTCACCGATTTGCTTGAATAATGCTAATACATCTTCAGCATCGTTATCGGTCAGATATCTATATGGCCAATAAGTCAGCGTTTTAGTCCCTATCCTGATATTTCTCAGATGTTTAATGTTGGCATCGAGTAAAGGTTTAATATATGCCCCCAGAATCCTGGCGTTCATCGTCATAGGGTCTCCACCGGTAAACAGAATGTCGGTAACGTCCGGATGGTCGGCAACGTACTTAACCAAAAGTTCCGATTCTTTCGAGGCGAATTTTAGGTCTTCCATACCTACAAACTGCGGCCACCGGAAACAGAAAGTACAATAGGCATGACAGGTCTGCCCGTGATGAGGAAAAAATACAACCGTCTCACGGTATTTATGTTGTACGCCATCAAGCCGTTCACCGTTCCAAACCGGGATATTATGCTCTACCTGTCCGGCCGGATGCGGATTAAGCTTCAGCCTTATTTCTTCCGCAGCTTTTGTAATAACAGATTTATCCGCTCCGGATGTAACTAACTTTTCCATCCGGGTATAATGTTCGGGTTTTAGCATACCTTTCTGGGGAAACGTCAAAACGAACATAGGATCGTCTGGAATCCTGGACCAATCGATTAAATTTTCCGTTACGTGATTATTCGTTTTAAACGGTAATACAGTACTGACGATTTCGATCGCGCGGATTTGGTCGTCGGTTAATTTATCGATTTGTGGTATTGTTTTAAAGTTATTCGCATTATACGCTTTATATTTCATTTTTAGCCTCCTTAGTTATTATAGTATTATTTTATGGAGGAGTCTGGGTTAGTATTTGTCTCACTATTTCAGGGTATTTAGCGATAAAATGCAGTTCATCATCGACAAGCGGCCGATGGGATTGAACATTAGCATACCTTACTAATTCCAGAATTTCCTCAGCTTCATTTTTATCTTTAAAAGTAATATCCATTTTCCCCATAATGTGGCTGAAACCGGATATTCCGCTATACTCTCCAGAACATATTTCCCTGCCGGTTTCTAGTACATCCGGGTCTCCCCGCCCCAGTTCCCGGTAATCATAAAGCTCATAGTTTTCCGGGTCCTTCAACACCCCATCCGCATGGATTCCTGAAGCATGGGCAAATGCATTCGCACCTACTCCGGGTTGATTTATAGGTATCGGGACGTCAAAAGCATAGCTGGCGTATTTACATATTTTCCAGGCCATGGACAAATTAACGGGCATACCAAACTCGTATTTTTTATTCATTTTTCTGGACTTTTTTAATGCCAGTATCACTGCTACTAGGTCAGCATTCCCGGCTCTTTCACCGATACCGTTAATGGTGGTATTTATATAAGCGTCCTGTCCTGCATCAATAACACCTAATGCCCCGGATAATGTATTAGCCACAGCCATTCCCAAGTCGTTATGGCAGTGAACACCGATATCAATACCAGTCTCCTCAGCCAGCTCTTTACACCTTCTATAAATACTGGATGGATTATCATAGCCCAGCGTATCGCAATACCTGAGCCTATGGGCACCATGTTTTTTAGCTGCAATAGCAAAACGTTTCAGAAAACGCATGCTCGTTCTGGAGGCATCTTCCGCATTGACCCCAATATGTTGTATACCATAATTTTTAGCAGCATCTATTGCTTCAACCGCCATAGCCAGAATATCATCTTCCTTTTTCTTCCCCAGGAATTTACCCTTTATCATCTGTCTTGATGTGGAAATAGAAAGGTTTAAGTCTTTGATTTCCGGAACAAAATAAATTGCCCTTTTTACATCTTCTGCTGTTGCCCTTACCCAACCGCCGAGACCAATAGGCTGTAAGATACCCATTTCCCGCAGCTTCAGGTTTGCCCTGAGGTAATTCGATTCATGTCTCGTTGTGGGAAAACCAAATTCACTTTGAAATACGCCCATCTCATTCAAATACACGTTAAGCATCGTCTTGGATAGTTTTGCCAGGCCAAGTTTCGCCGTCTGTACTCCATCACGGTTGGTTACATCAACGATAAATATTTTCCCCAATTCCCTCACCTCAACAAATTATTTTTTATCAACTTTAATCAATGCTTTATCGAAGACATTACATACACGTTGGTATTTTACCGGGTCAAATTTGGAGTCATTTAATGCCCAGATATTTACCAGACCATGGATTAAACCAATAACCGCAACTGCAGTAACATCAAGATCAATGTCTTCCCGTATCTCGCCTGATTTCACGCCGTCATCGAGAAGTTTTACCAGGCTCGCCATATACATTTTAATTACATCGGCCACTTTTTTATTTAAGGTGTTATCACCCAAACTGATGATTATTGAGATAATCTGAAAGGCGGAGCCGTGCTTTTGCTCAATAGAAGACAGGTGACTCTGCAAAACGTCATGCAATACTCCCAATGAAGTGTAGCCGTTTTTCTTTCCCTCTGCAATTTCTTTAATCAATATTTCCCCGATATCATCAACGAGGAAACTGATTACTTCCGTTTTGCTTTTATAATGCCGGTAAATATCCGTTTCGGATATCCCCACTTCTTCGGCAATCTTCTTAACTGTTAAACTCTCGCTGCCGTACTTGAATATTACTTTACGGGCGGCATCCAGAATTTGTTTCCGCCTGATAGTTGTCGTTTCGTAATTTCTCACCATTTAATAATTCCTACAATATTATATTCTCTTTTATATTCAATTTGTCCTTGGAAATTATCCGTTGACATACACATTGCACGGTATAATAGGAAAAGTTATAATATAAATGCCAGAAGTGAGTCATCACTTACATTTTAATGTCAGTTTAGAGTAATGTCAAGTGGAAAGTTGAATATGTGGGACAGTCAGAGCCTGGTCAAGTTAATAGAGGAGAAATTACAGGATTATCTGTTTATTGTGGTCTCTAACCGGGAACCATATATTCATACTCTCCGCGGTAACGAAATAGTGTACCATGTCCCGCCGAGTGGACTTACTGTCGCCCTTGACCCGGTAATGCGTGCCTGCGGGGGTATCTGGATTGCTCACGGTAGCGGTAACGGGGACAGGGAAGCAGTAGATAAGGCCAATAAGGTAATGGTACCACCCGACGACCCAAAATATACACTCAAGCGGTTATGGCTCACTCCCGAACAAGAGGAAAGGTATTATTCCGGTTTTTCCAATGAGGCCTTATGGCCCCTTTGTCACATCGTTTATACCCGACCTGTATTTCGCGAATTGGATTGGAAAATGTACAAAAAGGTAAACGCGTTGTTTGCCGATAGCATTTTAGAAGAGGTAAAAGATAAAAAAGCCTTTGTGTTTATCCAGGATTATCATTTATCG
Source organism: Dehalococcoidales bacterium (assembly GCA_016927955.1). Taxonomy (GTDB): domain Bacteria; phylum Chloroflexota; class Dehalococcoidia; order Dehalococcoidales; family JAFGLR01; genus JAFGLR01. The sequence goes on along the minus strand of JAFGLR010000102.1, from coordinate 3,606 downwards.
TTAGTAGCCAAAATGCTCAAGGAAAAGAGTCCGAATATTATTACTGCCCTTTTCTGGCATATTCCCTGGCCGAACCCTGAGGCTTTCCGTATTTGCCCATGGCAAAATGAAATTCTGGAGGGGCTTCTGGCTAATAACTTATTAGGTTTTCATATCCGGCATCACTGTAATAACTTCCTGGAGACGGTAAGCCGGGCTATGGATACTTTTGTCGACCAGGTAAAGAGCGAAGTACACTACCAGGGAAGAAAGTCATTAGTAAGCCCTTTCCCTATCAGTATCGATTTTGAGAGAATTTCTATGGAGGCCCAAGCGAAAGAGGTTAATGATGAAATAGGTAACTTGATGAAGCGTTTTAACTTATCCGGCGAGGAAATTATCGGCATTGGCATTGACCGTTTTGATTATACAAAAGGCATTCCCGACCGGTTGAGGGCAATCGAAAAATTTTTAAAGAATAACCCTCAATATATAGGAAAGTTCGTTTTTATACAGGTCGGTGTATCCAGCCGTGAAAGCATCAAAGCCTATAAGGCGATAAACAAAGAGATAGACAAGCTGGTCGAGGATATTAACTGGAAATATTCTATGGGACACAGGAAACCGATTATTTGCTTAAGGGAGAATTTCCCCCAACTGAGCTTATTGGCACTCCGGCGCATGGCAAGATTTTGTATCGTGAGTTCGTTACATGATGGTATGAATCTGGTAGCGAAAGAGTATGTCGCAAGCCGGTTTGATAATGAAGGCGTATTGATTCTAAGCCGTTTTACCGGTGCCGCTAGAGAACTAACTGATGCAGTACTAATTAATCCGTATGCTACCGATGATTTCGCCGAAGCAATAAAATTCACATTAAAAATGCCCTTATCCGAGCAAAAGGAACGGATGGAGAAAATGCGTAAAGTTATTCAAGAAAATAATATCTACAAATGGGCGGCGGATAGCATTACGGAGTTGGTCAAATTCCAATTTGGAGCATAATTTGGTACATTTATTATCGGTGTGGCCGCAAATTGCCGAGCGGTTAAAAGCTGCTGCTCATATCTGGTTGTTTGCCGATTTTGACGGAACATTAACACCAATAGTGCAACGTCCCGAGCAGGCCATATTATCTGAAAATAACCGGCAACTGCTTGAAAAGTTGGCAGTCCTGGAAGATGTCACTCTCGGCGTAATCAGCGGGCGAGCGATTACCGACTTGAAGGAGTTGGTACAAGTTAAGGACATCATCTACGCCGGCAATCACGGTCTGGAGATTGAAGGCCCGGGTATCAAGTACCAATATCCCATCGCACAAGATATACAGTCGCTTATTAGAGCCCTTTATAAGATATTGAATAAAGCATTATCCGGTATACCGGGGGTTATTATCGAAGATAAAGGGTTGACTATCAGTGTTCATTACCGGCAGGTCGATAGAAACCGTATTAAAGAAGTAAAAGATATATTTACCCGTACAATCGGCGGTTTAAAAGTTCTAGATAAAGTGAGGATAACTAAAGGGAAAGAGGTATTGGAAGTCAGACCGGCTATCGATTGGAATAAGGGAAAAGCGGTAAAACTCTTTGTAAAGAGGAGTGGTAAAGCTAAAAGGAAAGAAAATACAGTCCCCATTTATTTAGGCGACGATTCAACTGACGAGGATGCATTCAGGCGACTTGCAAGATATGATAACAGCATTACGGTATTTGTAGGGAGTAATTCTCAAAAGACTGAAGCACGTTATTATTTAAATTCACCCGATGAGGTTACGTTGTTTTTACAACGGACACTCGAATTATTGCAGGAAAGAATCCGATAATGGGATTTTTCAACTGGCTGGTAACTGAATGGCAAGCATGGGTAATCCCAAACCTGGCACTTGTAAAAATAACTCTTGTAAATTACGGCTATCAAATAAAAAAAGCTACAGAGCCTTTTCAGTTTATTAGCCGTTTACTTCTTACCGAATTGACCGGTCTGAGAGCGCGTAATATCCAAGAACTCAGGGAACGTGCCGGTAACAATCCTGATATTAATATATTATTAGTGCCACCTAATAGTGATATTGACATTAATGCTCTGCAAAGAGCATCAACAATTATTATCCAAAAGTCAGCAAGAGAAGGTTTCGGACTGACGACTAGCGAAGCCCTATGGAAAGCCAAACCAGTCGTTGCTTCTGCAATCGGTGGAATTCCATTACAGGTTAAAAATAAATTTACCGGATTGTTGTTATATAGCATAGAAGGTACCGCATACGACATCAGGCAGCTACTGACGAATCCCGATTATGCTCACTGGTTGAGGCAAAACGGACATAAGCATGTAAGACAAAACTTTCTTATAACCCGGCATTTGAAGGACTATATTCTGTTGTTCCTTTCCTTGAAGCACCCTGGAGATACAATACAACTATAATAATAGCAGGAAGGTTATTTTATAAGTGTGAAATACTTAATTCGTTTATCGAACCCAATTGATATAATTGTAGTTTAACGTTTATTTGGTAAAATTTGCTTAAGCGTATGGAGGCGGCTAAATGTCGGAAATGAGACAGGACCCCACAACCAAAGAATGGGTCATAATCGCTAAAGAGAGGCTCAAACGACCCTCTGACTTTCGTAATAAGACACCCCGCCCAGAAACTCCTTCTTTTGAGCCCTCTTGTCCGTTCTGTCCCGGAAACGAAAATCTAACTCCGATTCCGGTGTATTCGTCTTTAAACTTAAACAAGGATTCCTGGCTGGTCAGGGTCTTTCCGAATAAGTTTCCTGCGTTGACATTAGACGGCAGTGCTGTAAGACATTTAGAGCAAGGTGCCTTTCTAAGTATGGACGGTATCGGTATCCATGAGGTAATTGTAGAAACTCCAATACATAACAAGCCAATAGCTTTAATGGGCGATGATAAAGTAGAGGAAATTCTGCGGACTTATCGACAGAGGTATGACGCAGTGGCTCAAATACCCAATATCAAGTCTATTATCATCTTTAAAAATTGGGGTCCTGCGGCCGGTACCTCACTAGACCACCCTCATTCCCAACTGGTGGCTATGGCCATCGTACCCAGACATATGAGAATACAGTACGATATAGCAATTAGTTACTATGATGATAACGGCCGTTGCTTATATTCAGACTTGATAGACCGTGAACTGGAAGCCGGTGACAGAATCGTAATGGAGACGGATAGATTCGTGGTTTTCCATCCGTTTGCTTCTCACAGACCGTTTGAAACGTGGATAATACCCAAGGCCAACCAGGCCAGTTTCAATCAGGCTTCTTTAGCAGATATTCAACAGCTTGCACAGGTTTTAAGGATAACTTTATTAAAACTATATCGTGGTCTCGATAATCCTGATTTAAATTTCATTATCGATAGTGCCCCTATCGGTGAAGAACGCACCGATTTTTACAAGTGGCATTTACGTATTATCCCCCGTATTAGCAATTTGGCTGGGTTTGAAATCGGGTCCGGCATTTATATTAATACCGCCCTACCTGAAGAGACCGCTCAATTCATGCGGGAACTAAGAGTCTAAACTTATAATACCAACTGTCTCTACAAATGAAATTATGAAGTAAAATCATTTTTTATGTTAGAATCACAAATAACAGAGAG
>JAFGLR010000101.1 GCA_016927955.1 Dehalococcoidales bacterium | reverse complement strand
TTCGATAGCGTCACGGATAAGCGAGTTAACGTATTCGGAATTTAACTCGGCCATTGAAATAAGGTCTTTCACCGCATAACCCTCCATGATAAGTATACCACAAAGTATAGTATAAACGGTTTTTTAGGACACAAGCTTTAATTTATTTGCTCAAGAAAACGAAATAATATTACTGAATAAAAAATAGGCATATCTTATTAATTTTTAATTTATATAATTAAGTCGGTTATTATAACTATTTATAGAAATTTGTCCGGTTTGAGCCTTTGCAAGCATCATAATAATTAGGTGTGTCTATCTCTATGGTCTGAATATTAATAATACAGGGTTAAGGCTGGTAAGTTTTGAGGCTTCATAAATTATATAGGGTATGGCAAGTAGATAGTAGTGTGCCTTTTCGTTTCTTTAACGATAAGGCACTTAAATCGGTTTTATTGAATATTTTTAAGTAATTTAAAAGGAGAAAAAATGAAAAAATAAGTTTCAAAGCAGCTATGGCAATTATCCTTACCCTTGCGTTGTTAACCCCGATTCTTGGTGTGAATTCGGTAGTATTTGCGGGAGCGGTTGAGGAAGATTCGCAATCGAATCAACGAGGAGTGATACTAGATGGGAAATTTAATGAAATTAGTGAATTTAACATTATACATGAGAAGTTACATTCACAAGGGGAATATCTAACCTTAATTAATTCTGATGGAGTCCTCTATGCTTATAGCGATTGGGAAGAATTTTGTACTAAGTATTCGTTAAAATTTGATTTTGCTATATTCGATACGGGGGAACAAGAGGTTGAGATAAGTACACCCTTACTTCGGTTAAACCCAGGATATGCGTATAATTGGGTTGATATAGATTTTGGAGGTAACTGTCTCGCAGTTCCTGAAGGTTTTGATGATTACTATCTTGATCCTCCTTGGAATGATGTGATATCTTCGGCTGCATATCCTTATTCTACATCGGAATATAAGGCTTATTGTCTTTGTGAGGACAGCTATTATGGAGGTGATAAATGGATATTACTCAAAGGAGCAGCAGAGGAAGACTTTTTTGGGGAAGTTAATTTTAATGATTTGGTATCATCCGTATGTTGGGGAAAATAATTATTAAAGACTAATCAGCTTTATTTTTTACGTCCTTGCAAAAATAGGCCTCTAAGCAGTATCCAATTGTTATTGTTTAGAGGTCTATTTTATTTTTATTCTACCCAACTTAATACCCTGGCAGTAAAGTCGTGGGAAGTTTATTACGGCACCTGAAAACGGAAAACCCAGGGGCCGGTTAATCTTTTTTGTTCTCCTGCGGCGGTGTTGTTACCGTTTTTATCAGTGTTAAAGACTTGAATGGTTATCGGAAAAACTAGTTCGCTTATCTCTAACGTCCATTCTCCGGACTGGCCGGTAAAATCTCCTTCGAAATACATCGTAGTGAAATCATTATCCGGTGGATTCCCATTCGAAAAACCTGAGCTATAAACTTGACCGTTGGGCAGTGTTAGTGTTACCTCTCCCACATTTCCCGGAAAAGATACGGTAATACTATCGGAATCATTGTAAAAATTTCCTAAGTCAGTCCCTTCCGGGAACATGATTGTTATGGAATTTGTAGTAACGGTTACCGGTGGTTCGGTTTTGTCGTTACTTATGTCACCGGTCGGTTGAGTCTGTAGTTCGATTCTGGTTGCCCAAGGAGTTATTACGGCACGCTCTAGAGTGATGGCGTAACCGCTTGTCTCAACAGTTTGGTTGAGCACAATATTTTTACCCCCATGAAATGGTACTGTGAAATTGAATATAAATGGACCCACGGAATTACCATCAGTTTCGCCGGTTAATGTTGATATTTCAATATTTATATCAACGTTTACTTCTAAGTGTAGATTAATCTCTTTGGGAGTTCCTTCTATCGAGGATGCATCGTAGGACATTAATACTGCCGCATGTTCTCCGGGGCGCCAGTCTCCCAAAATCATGTCGGAATCTTCTACTATATTAAACCCAATCATACCCTGTAAAAGATTACCGTCATCCGTGGATAGCTTAGCGGGGATTGCAAAGTAGTTGTTCTTAGGGCCGTTTATCGAATATCCTACAATTACTGCATTAGAATCGGCATAAGCTCGTTCTAAACTGACTGTAACACCGTCGATAGTCTTATTTATATCCATGACTTGGGCTAATCCCGCATTCTCTATTTGTTCGGCGTATTGATTAAAAAGCCCTTTAACAATAGTAGTCGCTGCGTAAACGGTCCCTCCAGCTAAAAGAATAATGAAAGGGAGTAGTATCCATGCTAAACGGGTTTGGGGGATTAAGAACGACCTGAGTTTGCTGCGTTTTTTATTATGGGGTATTTGTGGAATTTGAGTAATCACGCTATTAATTGTTTTCGGCAATACCTGTAAAGATTCCAGTTGTTGGCGAATAACCCGGTAGTCCTCTAACGCTGCCCGGCAGTCATTGCAATGTTCCAGATGCTCCTCCACGAACTCTTTCTGTAACGGTGTTAGCTCATTATTGGCGTAAGCCGAAAGGAATTCTTTAAACTCAGAGCATTTCATATCACAAACCTCCTCTTCCGCCATATAGTTTTCGGAATTCGTCGCTGCCCCGCGCTACTCTCTTGCGTACAGCTTCTTCGGAAATACCGATGGTCTCGGCGATTTCTTTATATTTGAAACCCTCGACGAAGTGAAGCACCATGCAAACCCTGAATTTCACCGGTATTTTATTCATTACTTCCTGTATCGCGATACTCTCGTCAAGGGTGTTCGGTTGAATATCTTCACGGTGGTCGGTTGCTGCCTTGCCGGTTTTAAACATGACGATTGATAGAAGTCTCTTCCGGCGACTGTTTTGCCAGGCATTATTAGTGGCTATTTTATAAAGCCAGGCCTTAAGAGAAATATCATTATTTGTTTTAAGAATATTTTTATAGGCTTGGAGAAAAGTATCTTGCGTTAAGTCTTTAGCTAAATCGTAATCTCCGGTCAAGCGGTACAGGTAGCGCAGAATCGACGTTTGATAGTGCTCCACGATTTCGGAGAAGGCACCGTCATTACCGTTTCTAACTTTAGTCAAGACCTGGGTGTCGTCCAGCAAAATATTCTCC
>JAFGLR010000100.1 GCA_016927955.1 Dehalococcoidales bacterium | reverse complement strand
GCAATACCTCCTCCGACGATTAAAATGTCAGTTTTAATTTCGTTCGTTTTGTCGTAGTTTACCGGGTAAGGCCATGCCAATTCCTGGAAACTTTGAATATCAGTCATTTTTCCTCCTTATATTTTTAAGCCTGTACGGATTAGAATCTCTTGGGTTTTGGCGCTCGCTAATAGGTCAAAAAAGCAAATCACTAATTGACTTTTGCCCATTGATAGTATATCTTATAGTCAAATCGAGAAAAGGGAAATACTGCATATCGTTCACCTACTTAAGTTGGTATATAATTTTAGATAATTAAGTTAGGGTTACGGATATGAATGAACCAAGCGAAACTAGTAAACATATAATAAGGGTAATTCTTGCTGATGACCATTCTTTAATCCGTCAAGCTCTTAAAATGTCCATCGAAAGACAGGCGGATTTAGAGGTTATTGGTGAAGCAAGTAATGGCGAGGAAGCTCTTAATTTGTCCAGGAGCTTGAAACCTGATGTTATAGTTATGGATATAAGCATGCCGATACTCAATGGAATTGAGGCTACCGGACAAATTACTAAAGAAAATCATAACGTAGCTGTACTTGTTTTAACAATACACTCTGACATTTCTACCATTACAAGGATACTCAGTGCCGGAGCGAGAGGGTATTTGATTAAAACTGCTACTGCAAAACAAGTTATCGAAGCAATACGTACCGTATATAATGGAGAAGCGGTACTACCTTTAGTAGCAGCACGGGAAATTATTCAAAATAATCTTTTGGATAAAGATGCAACTTCTTTAAATGTTATACCGAAACTATCACCGCGGGAATTAGAATTGCTAAAATTGCTGGCAAAGGGTTTGCCTAATAAACTTATTGCAGAGAGATTACACTTACAGGAAACTAGTATAAAATCCTATTTAAACACCTTATTTTTCAAGCTGGATGTTGGAACAAGAGCTGAGGCTGTCTCTAAAGGTCTGCAAATTGGGTACATAAGTGTCGATGACTTTAAAGATATAGGCTAAAATTATCCGTATAAAATATAAGGGGAAAAAACGAGTAAATTACTAAGGAATGTTCATTTTTGGATTATATTAGTTGTTACTTTATTTTTGGTATACCTATATTTATATTGGCCCTGGTCTATCTCGCAAATTGATAGAACCTTTTTTCGGGGAATTTCCTGGTTTTGGGCAGACATATTACATGGCATAGGATTATGGGAATTCGGGCATCAATTCTTCGGCGCATGTTTTCTCATACCTATTTGTTATTACTTTGTATATTTAGCTATCAAATGGAGGGGATTCTTTCACCTCATATTGTATGTAATTATCGGAATACTACCTATCCTGTTAGGTTATTCTCAAGGTTATGGACTTTATACACTGTTAACAAATCTATTATTAATACCTGTTATTTCTGTTATAGTTTACAGCCTGGGAGCAGAACAACGCAGGGAGGAACGGCATTACCTTCTTAAGGAGCAGGCCGTTCGCCAATTATATCTTTCAAAAGTACTAGAATCGCAAGAGTTAGAACGAAAGCGAATTGCTCAAGAACTACATGATGATGCAATTCAAACCCTTATCGCAATAGCTAATCATGCCGAAGTGATACAGTCAACCGAAATTAACATTGCTGAAAAGCAAGTAAGAGGTGGCTTAATTAGAAACGCCGCTCTTAATTCTATTGAAAACCTGCGCCGGTTAACTCTAAATTTAACCCCTTCAATTTTAAATGAATTAGGTTTGTTATCTGCACTGGGCTGGTTAATCAATAACATGAACTCAGAACATTTAATCAATTATAAGTTATTAGTGGATGGCGAGGAACGTAAATACCAACCGCAGACCGAGCTCATATTATTTAGAATTGTACAAGAAGCGGTAAATAACGTAAAAAAACATTCACAAGCTACCACATGCCGGGTAGAAATAGAATATTTAGCCGAATATCTTCAGATAATTATATCCGATAATGGAAAAGGGTTTTTGCTTGATTACGAAAGTGAAAGCCCTATTATTCAAAGTAAAATGGGTCTCATAGGTATGAAAGAAAGAGTTGAAGCTCTTAAGGGAGAAATTTGTATTGATACTAAACCTAACCTTGGTACTATTATTAAAATTAAAATAAGTTACAATTCTTTAGAGTAATAAAGCAGAAATAGTCTTTAGGACTTAGTTTGTAGGAAGAGATGAGTAAATGTTTATAATAGCACATTCAATTTTGATCTTTCGTTACTATTCCGGAGTCAGTATCAAGACCGCATCAGCCCTCTATAATAAATAAATTCCCCGCGACCTTACGGTCGGAGTATTACGCTACTCGACCTTCGGTCGAACAAGGAATTTCTAAATCCCTCGACCTGACGGCCGGGGTATTCGAGTTAAGAGATTAATAAAATCTATTATTTCATCTCCTCCGGTGACTCGTACCAATGAATACCAACAAAGGTATGTATACTATTAGCGGTATTCCTATTTTCCTTTTTTTATTTTAATATTAACAGAACCTCAAAATATTTAAAAAGGAGAAACGAAAAATGGGTAACAAAAAGATTATTCTAACCATCATCAGTTGCTTACTAGTGATATCACTTACTCTGGGTTTCGCTGTAAGCTGTAGTCCCACAACAACAACTGTAACTAAAACAGTAACTACAACTATAACCGGAGGTACTACATCTACTACACCGACGGCTCCGCCGGTAGTTGTCGATGAATGGTATCTTCCACAACTTGTGCCGATAACCGGAGCTATGGCCGCCCCCGGTCTTTGGGGACAATGGACAGCCCATTATGCGGCAGAGGTAATCAACGATGCCGGCGGTGTCCGTGGCGTACCGATTAATGTCGTAACCTATGATGCTCCCGGGGACCCAGCCAAGGCGGTTACTGCCATGTCTGAAATCATTGGGAAAAAACCATTATTTATGTTAGGGCCAATGGACCAAATAACAATGGGAGCAGTTTTAGGTCTGATAGTAGACGAACAATTGCCCCTCAACGGATTTTTTAGTACCAAAGAACAGCTGGCGGAAGTTGCTCCGCTGGGCACTCATATGATGCCGGACGATGTAAAAGGGGCTAAAAATGCTGCGAAAGTATGGATTGGAATGCATCCGGACATCAAGTCAGTAGCGCTGTTTTATTATCCGGGATTAAGCGAAGAGTCCGCAAGAGGAGCAGAAGCAGGTTTAATTGAATCCGGGGTAACGGTAAACTGGATAGATATTAATATCGGGCAAGATATCGATATGGGCCCGATAGTAACCAGGGCTATGGCGCTGGATGTCGATGGTTATTATGGTATGGTTTATGGCATGGACTTCGTAGGCATCCTGAAGGCATTGTCCGATAGAGGGATGAATGAGGGATGGAGAGTCATGAGCGGAGGACAAGCGATGGGGCCAGAAATCCTTACCGCCGGAGCAAATTATAACGAAGGCGTATATTTCTGGGAATTTTTTGACCTCGTAAACCCAGGAAGTACCGAATTCCAGGATTATGTTGCCGCGTATGGGGCTGACCATGATGGTGCTTTCCCATACACCTGGGCTAACTGGGGCTTCTACTTGGGCGTTAAGGCTTTTGCGACAGCCATTGAACAATTGAATATCACCGGTGACCCGGCTAAGCTGACTGAAGAAAGAAAAGCAATCGAAGATTTCTTCTGGACATATAAAGATTTTGAGGCTTTTGGTGGCACGTTTAACTATGGTGATGGTGGTCGGGTAGTTAAACCTCTTTATGTATACCAGGTTATAAATAACCAATTCACTGTCGCGCAAGAAGTTGAATAGCGTATCATAGTATAACAGACTAAGGTAAGCAGAAGGATGTAAATCATCCTTCTGCTTACCTTAAAAAGTAAATTCCTCGTACTTAAGTTATCTCATTCTCCAGTGGCTTTATTAACCTGCAGGTTAATGAGATTTTAATGTATAAATAGTGTTTGGCATACAAACCGGATAATGTGAAGCTGATGAGTATATTAAAAACAAATGAATTAACTAAAGATTTTGGTGGTGTTCGGGCTCTTGATAAGGTGGATGTTAATATCGAAGAGGGGCAAATCCACAGTATCATCGGTCCTAATGGTTCGGGCAAAACGACTTTCTTCAACCTGGTTACCGGTATATTCCCTGTAACCGGCGGCAAGGTGTATTTCCGTTCAAATGATATAACTAATTTGGAGCCGGAAAAGGTCAACAAACTAGGTATTAGCCGGACTTTTCAAAGAGCACTGATTTTGCCAAATTGTACCTGCCTGGAAAATGTGATGCTCGGTACGTATAGCCGTACTAAGTTAGATGTGCTGGGGACGTTTTTTCATGTGCCGTTTGTCCGTAGTAGACAGGAAAGCAAGTTTAGGAAGAAGGCTTTAGAGCTATTAAAGTTTGTCGGGTTAACAAAATCAGCTGATAGGTGGGGGAGTGATTTAACGTGGGTAGAATGTCAACTCGTTCAAATAGCTCGTGCTTTAGCGAGTGAGCCAAAACTCCTGTTTCTTGATGAGCCGACGGCTGGAATGGGAAGTGAAGAAACAGAAAGAGTGGAAAGCTTAGTTCTCGAAGCAAGAGATATTATGGGGCTGACTATTGTTTTAGTAGCCCATGATGTTGAGTTGGTTATGGGTATTTCAGATCAAATCACTGTTTTGAATTCGGGCAAAAAAATAGCCCAGGGAAACCCGGCTCAGGTACAAAAAGACCCTGTAGTATTGGAGGCATATCTTGGGAAAGAATAACAAGAATATTTTGAAGCTCGAAGATGTCTCTGTAAATTATGGAATGATTAGCGCAGTCAGGAACCTTAGCCTTGAAGTTAACGAAGGTGAGATTGTTGCGTTACTTGGCGCTAACGGTGCCGGGAAGAGCAGCCTTATTGCATCGATACTTGGTGTTAACCGCGCGAAAAAAGGCACAATCAGTTTTTTAGACCGGGACATTACTCGGGAATCAACCGATAAAATAGTGAGCTCCGGTATTGCTGTGGTTCCCGAAGGATGGGCAATATTACCGCTGATGACAGTGAAGGAGAACCTCCAACTGGGAGCTTACCACTTTAAAGGTAATGTCAACGAACGTTTAGATAAAATGTTTCAGAGATTTCCCATTTTATATGATAGGAGGAACTTGCCCGGGGGAAGTTTAAGCGGCGGGCAACAACAAATGCTGGCCACTGCCCGAGGGTTGATGTCGGATCCTAAGTTGCTTATATTAGACGAACCGTCTTTAGGGTTAGCTCCTATAATAGTAAGTGAGTTATTTGATATTTTAAAGGAATTAAGAAAAGAAGGACAGACTATTCTTTTAGCCGAACAAAATGCCCACAAAGCAATGCAGTGTGCGGATAGGGTGTATGTTTTAGAAGTAGGCAATGTCGTGTTTGCGGGTACTCCTCAGGATCTTGCGAATAATCCTGTACTACAAAAGGCTTATGTTGGCAAAACTTAATTGTTAGGATAACGTACGATTATGGAAATCTTGATAGCTCAATTAATTAACGGTCTGGCTCTTGGCAGTATTTATGCCATGCTCGTTGTCGCTTTTAACCTGTTATTATTGGTGAAAGGGGTCTTTCATTATTCGCTTATACACATAACAGTGGTAACTATGTTTGTCTGCTGGTTGATATTGGACCTGACGGGTAGTTTAGCCTGGGCCATTCCTGTTAGTATAATCAGCGCTATTATACTTAATATTCTTACCGAGCCCCTGTTTCGCCCTCTTGTTAAACGTAAAGCAGTTATTGAAACCATGTGCTTATCCATGGGCGTAGCCATGGTTTTCACCGAAATTATGTCGCACCAAATAAATAACGGAGTACCTATTGGCTTTCCCTCCGGAATAGTGGGAGGAGGCGGCAGCCTGCAAGTTGGTCTAATTTATTTTTCACTCGCTAATATTTACACCATAATTGCATGTCTGGTCGCAGTATTCATCTTTTATTATTTCTTATTTCGACATAAAGAAGGCAGGGCTTTAAGGGCGATCGCCCAAAACCTTAGCGTGGCACGTATTTTGGGGATATC
>JAFGLR010000099.1 GCA_016927955.1 Dehalococcoidales bacterium | reverse complement strand
CGGCATAAAAAAATACACCCCCAAAGTTTTTTCAGTATATCATACTGTCCAACTTTAGGGGTGCAGTTCATTTAAACCCGCCCTTTTTTTATAAGCTCACCGTTCAATATTTTAAAGCTAAAAATTAAAACTACTAACTAATTACTGACAAGTTTGTTAGCCTTCTGGCGGCTGAAAAGTTTTGTGAGTTCAAACCAAAGAACACAAAGAAGTCCCGCTCCGAAACAGAACGCCCAGTCAAGCGGATGCAGCAGGGCGAAATCGAATACGTCTCTTAACGCCGGTATATATACCACTAAAGCCAGGAACACCAATGTCGCCGCAATAATCCACCTGACCGTCACGTTCTTCGAAGTAAACACCCCAATGAAGGTGTTCTTGCGAAAACGGTTGCAGAGAATCAGTCCCAGGTTCGCCAGTACCAGAGTAACGAAGGTAAGCGTACGGGCTTCAAATTCGCCGCGTCCGGTCTGGATATTATATCCGTAAATCGCCAGCGTCACCGCCAGCACCCCGATACCCTGTAAGACACTCTTAACGGCCGTCCGGCGGTTGAAAATAGGCTCTTTAGGATGACGGGGCGGCCGCCGCATTATATCGGCTTCCTGCTGCTCCGCTTCAAAAGCAATCGAACTGGCCGGGTCGATTATTAATTCCAAAAACAGCACGTGTACCGGCATCAAAACCAGCGGCCACTTTAATATGACAGGTATCAAAGATAAGCCGGCAATCGGAACATGGACGGCCAGAATATAGGCCATCGCTTTTCTCAGGTTATCGAAAATCCGGCGGCCTAAACCAACGGCTTTTACAATCGAAGAAAAATCGTCGTCCAGCAGCACGAGGGCACCGGCTTCCCGGGCAACATCCGTACCGCGCCCGCCCATCGCCACACCGATATTAGCTGATTTTAGCGCCGGAGCGTCGTTGACACCATCACCGGTCATCGCCACGATTTCACCGTTCGCTTTAAAGGCATCCACCAAGCGCAGCTTCTGCTCCGGTACCACCCGGGCGAAGATATTTACATCCTTGATTCTTTTGCGAAGTTCTTCGTCGCTTAATTCATGCAGTTCCGGTCCGGTAATAACGCCTTCGGAAGGGTTCAACCCTATCTGACGGGCAATGTGCCGTGCCGTAATGGGATAATCACCCGTAATCATAACCACCCGGATACCGGCCTGATAGCATTCTTTAATAGAATCCGGTACCGTCTGGCGAACCGGGTCGGCAAAACCGACCAGCCCTAGAAAGTTGAAGGTAAACTCATGCTGGTCGCCTGGTAATGAGGCTGGTTCAAAATGAGCCCGGGCCACGCCTAACACCCGCAAACCGTCGGCGGCCATCGTATCAATACGCTCGGATAGACGGTTAATCTCGGTTTCGCTCAAATGACAGAGGTCAAAGATGGCTTCGGGCGCGCCTTTCGCGGCGATAATATACTCTTCCCGGGTGGGTGATTTCCAGACGCGGGAGAGTGCAAGCAGTTGTTTCGAAAGCGGATACTCCCGCATCAAGCCCCAATCGCTATGCAGATGCTCGGTTAGACTTTGATAACGGTCGCCCAGTTCTTTTAAAGCCTTTTCCATCGGGTCGAAAGGGTTAGTCTGGGAAGCCAAAATACTAAACTCGACTAAAGAATGGAATTTTTCCGGCGGTGCTGCGAGAGAATTTAAATTGATATTGAAAAATTCCCCGGCGGCATAAATTTTCTCCACGGACATCCGGTTCATCGTGAGAGTACCGGTCTTATCGACGCAGAGTACGGTAGTTGCCCCGAGCGTCTCGATAGCGGGCATACGGCGGGTCAGTACATGGCTTTGCGAAATCCGCCAGGCGCCCAGCGCCAGGAAAATAGTAAGGACAACCGGAAACTCTTCCGGTAAAATAGCCATCGCCAGAGTGATACTGGCCAGTAAACCCTCCAACCAGTTGCCGATAAGCAAACCATACAGTATCGCCACGAGTGCGGAAAGACCGAGCCCGATAACCGCCAGATTGCGAACCAGAGTGCGGGTCTCTTTTTGAAGCAGGGTATCCTCCGGCTCGATTTTTTGCAGAGACTTTCCGATTTTCCCGAATTCGCTATGAATGCCGGTAGCGAGGATACGGGCAATACCCAGCCCGCTGACCACCAGCGTACCGGAATAAACGCACGGCGAGTTATCGCCGCCGGGACGGCTCATCTCATAACAGGTCTCGTCCTCTATTTTACGTACCGGCATAGATTCGCCGGTTAGAATTGATTCTTCGACCGTAAGGTTATTACCGGCCAGTATCACACCGTCCGCCGGGACTCTATCTCCTTCGGATAAAACGATAATGTCGCCGCGGACGACTTCCCGTCCGGCAATTCTCTTTGTCGCGCCGTCACGGATTACCATTGCACGGGGACTGGAAAGGTCTCGCAAAGCCTCAAGGGTTCTTTCCGTCCGCCGCTCCTGGTAAAGGGTAATACCGATAATAACGAAGACGAAAGCCAGCAGCATCAGGGCTTCACGGACGTCGCCCAGAATCATATAAATAATACCGCCGCCGATTAAAAGCAGCAGCATCGGCTCGCGGATGACTCCCCAGGCAATCGCCCAGAAACTACGCTTTTTTGCCGAGGGAATTTCGTTATAACCGTCCCTCGCCAGCTTTTCAGCCGCCTCCGCTTCCGAAAGTCCTTTGATTTTGCTTACGTCATTAAGGCCAAAATTGTCCGCCAAATACTACTCCTCCACCTGCAGGATAATCAAAAGACCCGCAGGAAGCTCAGTCCTGCGGGTCTTATAATACCCACTGCATTTGCGGAGCCCGGCTCTCTCTCATCATAAGAAGGCCTGTTCCAAGCTAGTTTTATTTTAAGGAAGAAAAAAACACTTGTCAACTAGATATGAATAATTCACCTAAATTGTTCATATGAAACCGGCCTTTGCTTTTTTTGAGCAGACATAGTAGAATCTGCACTATATAAACGGGCACATCATAGATACGTAAAAGGGGGCAAAATTGAAGTACCGGAACTTCGGGAAACTGGACTGGCAGGTATCCGCACTCGGCTTCGGCTGTATGAGACTACCGACTATCAATAACGAAATGGCCATGGTCAATGAGCCGGAAGCGATTAAGATGATCCGCTATGCCATCGACCACGGGGTCAACTACGTCGATACCGCTTATATGTACCATATGGGCAATAGCGAAAAGGTAGTCGGCAAGGCGTTAAAGGACGGCTACCGGGCTAAGATCAAATTAGCCACCAAGCTACCGGCGATGATGATTAACTCCCCCAGCCAGTTCGATAAGATATTCGAAGAACAACTCAAGCGCCTGCAGACCAAGAAGATAGATTTTTACCTGATGCATGGTTTGAACAAGGAAAGCTGGGAAAGAATGCGTGATATGAAGGCCCTGCAATGGGCTGAGGGCAGGATGAAGAAAGGCCAGATAGGCTATCTTGGTTTCTCTTTCCACGACGAATATAAGGTATTTAAAAAAATAGTCGATTCTTACGATAACTGGACGTTTTGCCAGGTACAATATAACTATGTCGATGTAAAAAACCAGGCCGGACGGAAAGGTGTCGAATATGCCGCCAATAAAGGACTGGCCGTTGTCGTTATGGAACCCATCCGCGGCGGACTTTTAGCCAAGACCCCGCCGAAGGCCGTAGCCAAGGTCTGGGGCAAAGCCTCCCAGATACGCAGCTACGCCGAATGGGCTTTGCAGTGGGTGTGGAACCAGCCGGAAATTTCTGTTGTTTTAAGCGGTATGACTACGATGGAACAGGTTGTGGAAAACGTCGGGGCTGCCGGACGCTCCGGTCAGAACACTTTGAGCAAACCTGAACTCAGCTTGATTAAAAAGGTTACGGAAGCCTATAAATCCCTCAGCCCGGTACCCTGCACCGCCTGCCGGTACTGCCAGCCGTGTCCGAACGGGGTAGATATCCCCGGTATCTTCCGAACCTATAACGAAGCAAAGATGTATGAAGCACCGGAATTGGGTTACTTCAATTATACCAGCCCCCTGATGGGCTTAAAACCGGAAAACCGTGCTGATAATTGTGTTGAGTGCGGCAAATGTGTTGAGGTCTGTCCGCAGAAAATAGCAATTCCGGAGTGGCTGAAGAAAGCTCACGAACAACTGACACCGAAGGGCGGCGTTTCTAGTGGAAAACCAGGCTCAAAGAAATCACGACCAGCACGAAAAGCGTGATAAACACATATTTCCAGTTCTTCGCCCAACCGAAATAAACAGCGGATAAAATAATCCGGGTGAATGGCGTTAACAAAAGTATAACGACGCCGGCAATCATCAGCAAAACTGCGGTGTTGCCGGCGTAATCGTTCCAGAAGCTGTAAAGGAAGCTGAAGAAATTCTGCCCCTGGATATAGGCACTGCTCTCCTGTGAAATCGCCAGACTTCCGCACTCGCGCAAATATAAGCAGACTCCGGCTATTTCAAGCAACAAACTAACGACCACGCCGGTTATCAGCAGGTAGCTGACGGCAGTTTCCAGCCTGGATTCGATGCCAGAAGCGTTACGGCCATTCATAATGCCGCTACTCCCTTGTATATCATCTGGATGATAAGATAAATAACCACCGCAAAAAAGAGCCACATCAGGACCCTGTCATTCATCCGGTTAAGTAATCTGCCGCCGATAATAGCACCGATGGTCCCGCCGATAGCCATCGGTGCCATCAGTGTCAGGTTCATTAAGCCTGTGGCAAGGTAAACACTGAGACCGGCCAAGGCGGTCATACCTATAATAAAGTTACTCGTGGTGCTGGCTACCTTTGACGGTAAACGTAAAACGTTCTCCTGAACGGTAACTTTAAAGGCCCCGGCCCCGATACCCAGCATACCAGCCGCCAGACCGGCAACCATCATACCGAAACCACCGAAAATTGCGTTAGTCACCTGGTAGTCGACCTGTTTTTTCGCCGCCTCATCATAGTAACTGCCGCTGAGTCCCAACCAGCGGGAAACTCTATCCTGCGGCTGCGCCGTATGAGTATTTTTTTTGCGGAATCTCAAAAACGAGGTCATTAAAAATGCGGCAAAGAAAAAATAGAGAAAGACCGGATTGATGATAGTGGTAATCGTAGCGCCGGCGATAGCCCCGACCACCGTAAACATCTCCAGAAACATCGCAAGTTTGATATTAGCGATACGTTGTTTGACGTAAGAGGCCGCCGAGCCGCTGGAGGTGGCAATTATTACTACCATGGCCGAGGCGATGGCCTCCTTGACCGGAATGCCTATGAGCACTAAAACCGGTATCAGGATAGCCGCACCACCCAAACCGATAAGAGACCCGAGGAAACCGACCACTAATGAAATGCCGGCGAGAACGGCCATATTATCCATAGATTATTTATACCATTTTCCTGCGGGGAAAGGGTAGATAATCATCGGCTTTAAAAGCAGTACAGATATCGGTCAGCCCGGCGACGTAACTTTACCGTTTAATCTGCTTAATCTGGTACTTCATCTTGCCTAACGGTGCCATAACCGTTACGGTTTCGCCTTCGTTACGCCCGATGCACGCTTTACCGACCGGGGAAACGCCGGAAATCTTACCTCTGGAGGGGTCGACCTCCCGGGGACTTACAATCATGTAGGGGGTTTCTTCATTCGATTGCAGGTCAACCAGCACGATGCTGTCACCAAAGTGTACTTTAACCGATGTTTGCTGTTTATCCACGATAGTCGCCTTCTTTAAAATAGACTCGATTTCCCGGATACGTCCTTCGACCATACCATGAGCTTCCCGGGCGGCTTCCAGCGGGGCATTCTCCCGTACATCCTTGTCCGCCGCAGCCCGGGTAATATCCGCAATTAATGCCGGCCGCTTTTCCTTCAGTTCCGCCAGCTCGGCGGTTAATTTCGCATGACCTTCCTTAGTCAGCGAAACAACTTCCACAGCGTTGTTTATACCGGACGTCTTCGTCCGGGGTTTGCCTTTCCGTACTTTAAGGTGTACCGCCAGGTTTATCTGGCAGAGTTTTTGTTTTTTAGCGTAATTCAGACAGTCCCGCACCATTTCCAGCTTGACATCAAAATCAGGGTCGGATAACGATAACCTCTCGGCGTAGTTCCCTACTTCGGGAGCGGTCAGTCCGTTTAACGTCCGCTCGCGGCCGAACCAGCGGACAAAATTAAGAATGGCGGCCTGTTTTTGTTCTTTCTCTTCCGGAGACAGCCCTGCCATATATTGGCCGGCAGCTTCATCCAGACTTACGTGATTGTTTTCACTCATCTTTTCTTTTTCTCCCTATCTCTTCAATTCACTTGTTTGACAACGTGAAAAGGTGACTTTACCAGTTTCAGGATACCTGACAGGGCTTTTTCTTTCACCAGCCTGGCAGCCAAATCACCGTGCCAGTCGAAAGAAACCTCCGGGGCAGCCAATATTGCCTCGACCATGCCGGTTTCGACGGCGATATCGAAGGCTTTACCTAATTGCCAGTTGGTCATTCGTTCCAAAACCTGTTTCGCCCGGTAGCTGCGGCGGAGCTCTTTACTCAATTTCTGTTGCCATGCTTTCTCATATCCGGCAAGGTATCCCGCCGAAAAATTCTTAATTACCAGTGCCCCGTGTAACGTCTCGGCCGCCAGGTCAGCACCTAAAAGGCCGTAATAAATGCCGCCGCCGGTCAGCGGTTTGACCTGACCCGCAGCACTGCCGGTAATAATAAACCGCTTGCCGTAGGTCCTGGCAAGCGGTTTAAGGGGAATTCCACGTACTGAAATCTCAACAGACTCAGGTTTTATTTTTTTCTCCTCTGTCAGCAAGGCTAACAGGGAGTGCAAATAGCCTTTAGTGTTATGCCTCGACATAAGGCCAACCAGTGCCTTGTTATCGGAAAGCGGCACCAGCCAGCCGAAGAAGCCCGGGACAATTTTCCGGTCGAAATAGACCTCAACTTTATCTAAACCTCGCGTGGCGACCGTGGCCTGAGCACCCATAACGAAATCGCCCGGTTTACAGGCAGTCAGTTTAGCCGTGATACCGGAATTAAAACCGCTGGCATCGGCAACCAGTGCCGCCTCAACAGTCGATTCTCTGGCCCCGTTTGATATGGTAACGGTAACGCTTTCATTCCCGATTTCGATATTTTTTACCGGAGAATTGAAATTGAATATGGCGCCGGCGGCTTGAGCCCGCTTAACCATCATTGAATCCAGTGCCCCCCGGTCGACAACGCAGGCTTGAACTTCCGGCCGCCGGAGTTCGATAACCCGGTCATCCGGGTAAATTACACGGGCGGCGTTGAAATGGCGTAAAATGACATCATCGCTGATGCCGAAGGTATCGATACATTCGCGGCTGATGATACCGGTACAGCAGACCGGCCCGCCGATTTGAGGTTTCTTTTCACATACGGTTACTTTATATCCGATACCGGCCAGACGGCTGGCTAAATAACTGCCTACTACCCCTGCGCCGATAATGATAACGTCAGGCAAAACTCACCTCTGTATAACAACAACCGGGTTTTTAAACGCCCAAATATATATTATACCAAATTTTACCTGAAAAGTTAAAAATCACCCTCCGGTTTCTTTGCCGGAGGCTGTAAAAAAGAAGTATCGTTATGCCGCGTGAGGATGAAGCGGCTGTTTATATACTCGAATACCGTAATGCCACAGGTGTCCAGCCTGATATCCCAGAAGTGGGAATTGTCCAGACCTAAAAGTCCTAATATTATTACCTGAAGCACCACGCGGTGAGATACTAACACCACCTTCCCTTTATACTTCTCGACGGTCTGATGAACTACCTTTAAGACTCGCTTCCGGACATCATCGAGGCTTTCCCCTCCGGGAAATTCTAGATTTTGCGGTTCATACAGCCACTGCCGGTAGAGCTCGGGATGATTTTTCTTTATCTCCGGATGAGACTTACCCCGCCAGTCGCCAAAATCCATATCGATAAGGCCTGCTTCCGGCTCAACCGTAATCCCCTCATGTCCGACAGCGATAATTTGGGCTGTCTGCCGTGCCCGTTCCAGCGGACTGTAGAGAATCGCCGCTACCTTTACCCTCTTAAGATATTGTGACGCCGATTCCGCCTGCCACCGCCCGGTATCATTCAGGCTGATATCCACGTGTCCGCGGAATATATCCCTGGCGTTCCAGTCGGTCTCGCCGTGTCTGACCAGAACAATTTCAGTCACCGGGTTTGGCCTTTCTGCATGGCTTATTTTTTCTCTGTCTCTTCTACCTTTTCGACTTCCAGGGTACACTCGGTCACCAGAGCGGCAAAAGCCCCCAGGGCAGCCAGGAACGGAGCGGCAACTATCCCGACAGCCGCCGCCGACGCGCCAATAGTTAAGGGCATTTCCAAAACGGTATTTCCCTTATGGATAACTCTCACGCGGCGGATATTACCTTCGTGGATTAATTTCTTTACTTTCTGGACTACCTCGTCACCGGAAATCGTAAATTTTTCAGTCGCCATAGTACACCTCCCTGACATTATAATGCGGTTTTATTAAACCAGATTCTCCGTACAAATAAAAGGGCGGTGTCT
>JAFGLR010000098.1 GCA_016927955.1 Dehalococcoidales bacterium | reverse complement strand
TATTATGGACGGTCAGATTCGCAAGATATAATTGAAATTGTAACTATTGTATATACATTCCCTTTTTAATAACCTATTAGCTTTCAGCTTGTACAAATTATCGAACCTCTACAATAGCTTTATTTTACCTGCCCTTTTTTATTATTGTATATTTATATTAGTTTTCCTTTGGGAGTAGTTGATATGATTAATGTGGCGATTGTGGGTTACGGTAACCTAGGACGCGGGGTGAAACAGGCCCTGGAGAATAACAAAGATACCAAACTGGCGGCACTTTTTTCCCGCCGGCCGGAAAAGTTGAAAAAGGATATTAAAGATATCCCGGTACTCAGTACCGAAAAACCTTTGCTGCCTGAAGATATCAAGATAGATGTAGCGATTCTATGCGGCGGCTCCAAAGAGGACACCCCCGTTCAGGGGCCGGTTTTTGCCAAATTATTCAACACCATCGATAGCTTCGATACCCATGCCGATATCCCGGTTTATTTTAAGAAGATGGACGCAATCGCTAAGGAAAACAAGCATTGTTCGGTAATATCCGCCGGGTGGGACCCGGGCATCTTTTCACTGGAAAGAGTTTACGGTGATGCCTTTCTCACCGGGAGCAAGAACTATACCTTCTGGGGAAAAGGTGTCAGCCAGGGCCATTCCGATGCGGCCAGGAAGGTCGAGGGAGTGCTCGATGCCCGGCAGTATACCGTTCCGATGGATAATGCTTTAAACAAGGTCAGGAGCGGTGAAATCCCTGACTTTACCACGCGGGAAATGCACAAGAGGGTAGTTTATGTATTGGCCGAAGAAAATGCCGACCGCAATAAGATAACTAAAGAAATCACAGAAATGCCCAACTACTACTCTGCCTATAACGTTGAAGTCAATTTCATTACCGCTGAAGAAATGAAGAAAAACCACTCCGCTCTGCCTCACGGTGGCTTTGTTATGACCTCAGGACTGACTGGTAAGAGCAAGCAAATTCTGGAGTACCGCTGTCAGCTGGAAAGTAACCCGGAGTTTACCGGCAGTGTACTGGTGGCCTGTGCCCGGGCTGTTTATAGATTGCAGCAGGCCGGTAACTATGGGGCATTCACAATGCTGGATATTCCACCGGCGTTACTTAGCCCGCACTCCGCTGATGATTTAAGGGCTCATTTTATGTAAGTAATAGAAACCGTAAAAGCAGTTTTAAGTATTTACTGTTGTAAGGTGGAAGTATATTATCAGCCAATTAGTGTGCAAAGTGTTTCTTTTACGGCAACTACTGTTGGATCCGGTAAGGAAAAAATTAGCTCGGCTTGCCGAGTACGCCAGCCCAGACTCTTGACCTGGTCGGCTAAAATAGCTCCGGTTACCGGCAACCCTTTCGGTATTATAACCTCAAACGGATAACCTTTAACTTGGCTTGTAATCGGACATAATATTGCCAATCCGGTTTTTTTATTATAGCTTTCCGGTGAAATCACTATAGCCGGACGGCGTCCGGTTTGTTCATGACCTGATTGCGGATTCAGGTTAATCCAAACTATGTCACCACTTCTGGGTGTGTAAGTACGGGAACTTACCATATTTCATTTCCAACAACCGAACCTGTATCGACCTCAACGTGTAAATTCTCTTTAGTGATCTTACTAAGTAGCTGCTTTAGGGTCGGTCTTGGTTCAGCGATTGGCTCAATGATTAGCTTCCCATCAGCCAGCGTTACCTCGATAGCGGCTTCTTTTTTCAAGCCTGCATCTTCAGCGAAAGATTTTGGAATACGTAAAGCCAGACTGTTACCCCATTTATGCACCCGGGTTTTCATTATAACCACCTCATTAATGTATCTACATTGAAGATACTATTAGTAAGGTGGTTTGTCAAGTTCGGGTTTTACTCCACAAGTAACCCGACTAATTCATTCTTGCTTACGTCGAAATATCCCTCTTGGGAAATACGGAAGAAGGGGATAAAGGGTGTGGACAGTATCCGCAAGGACATTAAAACCATCGGTAGTTTTGTGCCGAGTGATTCGGCCGCCTGCTGGATTTCATCAAATTTACCGGCGATAAATTCCATGGATTGGTCGCTGCTTAAACCAATGATAGGCAGGGCTAACTCCGCCAGTATTTTCCCGTCCGCACAGACTATTGTTCCACCCTGTAAGGCTCTTATCCGGTTGACGGCCTGTGCCATATCGGTGTCGTTCGTGCCGATAACGCCTATATTCCCGCCGTCCCACAGTGTGCTCGTGGCTATCGCCCCGCGCTTTAACCTGAAGCCCCGGATAAAGCCCAGTGCCTTTTTCCCCGGTTCATAGTACCGTTCGATAACCGCCACTTTCAAAATATCACGGCTGACATCCGCCTCGAGAAGTCCGTTTACCGGCGTCATCCCGCAGTTGGCTTCCCGGGTAATTAAACCAGTTGCCATCGCAATAGCCCTGACCTTTACCGGGGTGTTGCTGGGTACCCGTATGCGGAAATCCGCGGGGGATAAGTCTCTCTTGAGGCGGACTATATTGCGGAAAACCCGGGGCACCGGTGTTTTGGCCGGTTCTGCGGTTAGTTGCCCGTGGCGTACCTTTATTTCTCCGTTTACCAGGACATCCGTTGGCTTAATGGTTTTCAGGTCGGGGATAATGGCAATATCGGCCAGTTTGCCCGGGGCAATGCCGCCGACGAAGTCCAGACCGAAATGCCGGGCGACGTTGATAGTCGCCATCTGGATGGCCCGCACCGGCGCAAACCCGTAATTAACCAGTTTCTGCACGATAAAGTCCATATACCCCTGGTGAACGAACTGCCGCGGGTCCACCCCGTCCGAGCAGATACCCAACAGGGTAAAATCTATCTTTTCATCCTTGATTTTGGCGACCTCGCCTAATTCTTTTCTGACCACTCCTTCCCGTACCATCACAAAGACGCCTAACCGGAGCCTCTCCAGAGTCTCTTCTACAGTGATGGGTTCGTGGCAGGATGATGTTCCGTTGGCAAAATAGGCCTGCAGTTTATTTCCCCGGCCGCCGGCACTGTGTCCTTCGACCTTTTTCCCGATATTTAGCGTAATCGCTATATTTTCCAGCAGGCGCGGATAATTCTCATTGGCCTGGTTCCAGGGTAATTCGCCCAGTCCGAGTACTTCCGGGCGCCGCAACAGCCGTTTCAGTTGCTCTGGCGTTAAGGCGGCAGGCATGGTGTTGGCCGGACTGGCACGGACGACCGGAGGGATAGTAAATAAGAACCGGATGGGCTGATTACGGCACATTTTCATAAAAACGGTCATTCCGCGGTAGCCCATCAGTGTGCCGATATCGGCAGTCTCGGTGATAACGGTTGTCGTGCCGCTTTTCAGGGCGTATTTAGCGAATTCTTCCATCGGCCACGGTTCTTCGACGTGGGTATGGCCGTCGATGAAGCCCGGAATCAGTGTCTTACCGGCGGCGTCAATAACCTCAGTCCCGGGACCGATAGATGCCGGGGATACCTTCGTCCCCACGTAGGCGATAGTATTGCCCTTAACTAACACCGTTTGCCGGGGTAATAGTTCACCGGTATAGACGTTGACCACGTCGCCGTTTTTTATAGCGATGTCGGCCGGAAGTTCCCCCAAAGCGGTTTTCATTAATCGAATAATTTTATCTTTACCGGTAGTGAAATACGGATTCTGCATGGCTTATCCTTTGTATATAATCCTGAAGCTAATTATAAGCTAATCCGCATGGGAAAATCATTTTTTATCCGGGCATGGGCTTGCCCCTACAAAAATTACCAACGGATAGGCTGATTTAAAATCAGCCGCTGCGAAATAAAAGAAAATGGCGGGTTATATTTCGCTGTATTCACCATACGCGGTAAGATTCTGGAATGACAAGATAAGATTATACTTTTTCCAGTTCCGCCAAAATCAATTTAGCTACCTTTGGAACGGCGGCTTTTACTTCGGGGGACATTTCAACGGAGATTTCGGATACGTCCTCAATCTGCACGCCGAAGATAATTACTGCCTGCGGCATGGT
>JAFGLR010000008.1 GCA_016927955.1 Dehalococcoidales bacterium | reverse complement strand
GTGTTTTTCTATATAGCGCCCTTTATGAGCAGGGTCCTGAGGTGGATAATTGGACATTAAGCTATTGGACTGGTAGTGCCAATAACAATGATCCTGAAGCTAATATTTGTGGAGCGGATGCATTATTCCCAAGGAAAGGAAGGACAGTTCTTCCTGGCTCTCTCGTTGATATGGTACTTAAAACGAAAAAACCACACCTGGTCAGCCGAATCACCATCTTCGATAGCAGAGACGATGATGGACTTACAGCTATCGCTGCACCTTTAGTTATTCGAGGATCTCTATCCAAAGTAGCATTGGTGGTTTTGCTCGGAAACAATAGGAACTTACTCGTTCCGCAAATCGAGCGGATAAGTCCGACCATGATAGAAGAATTCCATCGACACTTATGACAGTTAAGTTGGAGGCAAATATGGTTAATAATCTTGGAAAGGCTGCTATTTATGCTAGGGTATCTTCCGAAAGGCAAGCTGAAAAAGACCTATCGATACCTGCCCAGATAAAAGCTTTAAGAAAATATGCATTAGAACGTGGATGGGACGTAGTAGTTGAGTATGTAGATGAAGCCGAAAGTGCTCGCACTGCAAACCGTCCTGCCTTCAAAGAAATGATAGCTATGGCAAAGAAAAAGGAAAAGCCTTTTGATACCATTCTGGTATGGAAACTTTCTAGGTTTGCCAGGAATCGCGAAGACTCTATCCTCTATAAGTCGTTGCTTAGAAAACGAGGTATCTCGGTAATTTCTATAAATGAACAGGTAGATGAAAGCCCGGCAGGACATCTACTTGAAGGTATTATTGAAGTCATAGATGAATTTTATTCGATAAACCTTTCTCAAGATACTGTTAGGGGAATGAAAGAAAATGCTAGCAGGGGGTTCTATAATGGTGGATTTACTCCCTTCGGTTACAAGAGAACAAAAGTAAAGATAGGAATGGCCGATAAGACAAAACTGATACCCGATGAAAATGAAGCTAACGTTGTTAAGAAGATTTTTGAAATGGCAGTGGGCGGTCTAGGTGGAAAAGAAATAACCAAATCCTTAAATGCTGCGGGTACTAGAACAAAGTCAGGCAAGCAATTCAGTACGACAGCTATCAACCACATCTTAAGGAACGAAGTCTATACCGGTGCACTTGTCTGGAGATTTAGGAATAATGGTTATGGAAATTCACGTAAGGCAGCATCTAATGATATCATCCGAGTTCCAAATTGTCATGAGGCTGTCGTTTCAACTGAAGATTTTGGACGAGTTCAACAGCTTCTCACGAGGAGACGCCCGGTCTCTCAACATCCTCGAACTATCTCCAGTCAATATCTTTTAAGCGGCTTATTGCATTGCGGAAAGTGTGGGGCTGCCATGAGCGGATGCTGGGCTAAATCAGGGAAATATTTCTACTACGATTGCGTCCAGCACCAGAAAAAAGGAAAGGAAGTCTGTAATTGTCGATTGATGAGTAAAGACAAACTCGAAAGCTTTGTTCTAGAACGAATCAGAGAGAATATCCTCACCGATGAGAATATCAAACAACTAGTTCAGCTTGTTAACGAAGAGCTAGTAAAGAATAGTGGATACTTTGAGGAACAGCTTAGCGAGGTCGGACAACAGTTAGGGCAGGTTAAAAGTAAATTGAGCAAACTCTATGCAGCTCTTGAAACAGGAAAAATTGACCTTGAAGATTTGGCACCTCGCATAAAAGAACTCAGGTCTCAACAAATAGAACTTGAAGAGAAACGAAACGGTCTTTTAGATGAGATGAATGAGGAGTCTCCTCAATCACTGAATTTAAAAACGATACAAGAATACGTATCAAGTATGAAAGCACTTCTTGCTAGCAGTTCTTTTATCGAGCAGAAATCGTTCTTGAGATCTTTCGTTAAGAGGATTGAATTGAATGAACCCCATGTAGTAATTGACTATACCATGCCATTACCGATAAATGGGTTAACCACTACAGAGGAAGTTCTGCGTATTGATAAACTTGGCTCCCCGACAAGGATTCGAACCTTGAACCTAGCGGTTAACAGCCGCCCGCTCTACCGTTGAGCTATCGGGGAACATTTGAATATGATTAAATTGAGGAAAATACCAAGTATGATTATCGAATATTTTAAGCTTGAAAGTCAAGCTTAACCAGTCTTTTTCCCATGCATTAATTAAAAAACGGTATATGTTATGAACATTGATAAAATTAAGGAAATCGAAGCGAAAATTGCCGACCTGAAAGCCCGCTGGCCTGCTCACTCGGTGCCGCCTTCGATGTGGCAGGAACTGGAAGAGTTAGAAGCGGAACTTGAAGCAGCGAAAAAAGAATATTCCAGCTAAAGCTGAATCTACCATACACCCGGTATTAAAGCCTTTCTTTTAGACGGATAATCCTCAAACTGCTCATGGTACCAGGTATGATTAGAACGGGCCCGCGGTATTAAATTAGCCGCTGTCCAGACGGCGAAAGCCAATCCGGCCAGCGACCAGGTAGCCACTGCCCAGCCAACCCAAATAAGAATCTCCCCGAAATAATTAGGACAGGATATCCAGCGGTATAAACTTCCCCCCGGTATTTTATAACCGGTTTCCCCGGGACTCCGGAGACTGCGGAGTATGGTGTCCGCTTCGCGGTTAATAATGAAACCGATAATAAATATCGCCACACCGGCAATAAACCGGGGGTCCAGAAGCCAGCTATTCTCGTAAACAGGTGAAAAGTTAAATATATATCGGCCGTTGAGATAGGCATTAACGGTATTGAAAAACAACCCCATCGCGACCACCAAAATAGTCATCCGGCGGGCTTCGCCGCGAGTCGTGAAAGGGTAGATAAAAGCCCGGTGAATATAGTGTAGTTCCCATAACGCCAGAAAGATGAATGCCGGGATTGTACGGGCATTCAGACCGAAAGCGAAACAAACCACAACGACCAGTGCTGCCGGGGCTTCCATCAATACCCAGCCGAAACGGCTGTTGATGGCCGGACCCCACCCTTTACGGGTATGACGTCCGTATGGAGCTATGAAAAAAAATAACGCAATAAAGACAATAGCTGCAATGGTAAACCAGGCAATAATAATAGAGTTTAAAATAAACAATTCACTCATTATATTTTTACCTGCCCGTTTTCAGCAAACCACTGCAGAGTATCGACCAGCGTTTCCTTAAAAGGACGGGGCTGATAACCAAGCTCCCGGGTTGCCTTTTCATGAGAAACCGGCCGGGTTTCCCTCAATGCCCTTAATGATACCGAAGTAAAATATTGCCGCCGTCCCGTTAATCGATTATATGCAGTTACCAGCGGAGCAACGGTTCGTGCCAGCCACATCGGAGTAATAAACCCGGGGACAGATACCCGGGTAATTTCTCCAACCATTTTCCCTATGTCGTGTACCGATACATAATGACCTGAGAGCAAATATTCAGTACCGGCCGGAGCGTGTTCTGCTGCGGTTATCGCTCCTTCGGCAACATCCCGGACGTCTACCCAATTAAAACCACCGCTTATCAGAGCCGGCATTTTCCCATTTGCGATTGCAACTAAAGCCAGCCCGAAATGAGATGGTTGATAATCATAGGGGCCGAGAACTCCAGTCGGATTTATTATTATGGCATCGAGACCTTGAGAGACGGCCTGGCGGACCAGCCTTTCTCCGGCTGCTTTGGAACGGTCATAAGGCGGACATTTCGGAGAATCCACCAGGGCACAGGACTCGTTGATAATTTTATCCTCCGGTGCCGGCTGAATAGCGTGAATCGAGCTAAAATAAATCAGTCTCTTAACTTTCCACTTGATACAGGCATCGATTACATTCTGAGTACCTGTGACATTGATATTACGAACCAGCGGCCACTCATCCATCATCAAGGAAATATTACCGGCTAAATGATATACCGCTTCCGCCCCCTCAACCGCCCTGATTAAAGATTCCGGCTCGCAGATATCGCCGTCGATGGTTTCGATATCCAATCCTTCTAATGCCCGGCGTTCGTGATGAACCAGAGCGCGCACCTTTTGCCCTTTTTTGAGGAGCGCCCGTACCAGATTCGCCCCGATATGACCGGAAGCACCCGTTACAAGTATAACCATTGGAGGCAATTATAACGCATTTCCACTAAATAAATCATCTATAACAAGTGATTATCATAAAAAGGCCGTTACGAAGAGTTAATTCTTCGTAACGGCCTTTTTATTCGCCTCTGTGATATGAACTAGTTACTTTTAGAGCCTAATAAATGAATTAACGATAATGCAATAGTTATTGGGCATTCAGCCTGGTAACAACCTGTAGCATGGTACTTTCCAGACTGACAATCCTGCCCTCCTGGTTTTGGATATAAACGGTCAACTGGCTATTTGCCGATTCCAGAGTATTAATATCATTCTGTAATTGTGAAATCGTCATTGCCTGGGTCTGAATTTGCGAGACACACCAGTCCACTGTCGGATCAGAGGTACAAGCTCCTAATATTAATACCAGTGCAATCACGGTAACGATAACATTCCAAATCAACAAACCCTTTTTCATCATAAACCTCCAGTATTATTTCTTTATATTATAGCCAAAATTCAACGCTAAGTCTTGTGATAAATAAGTTATTGAACCAATGATTTTAGTGGGATTCAAATACATAGTACTGTTTTACCCCGTTGGCCTATTTCAGGGCTTTACGCCGGGCCTGCCATACTTTTAAGTCTTTCAGGCCGGTCGGCAGGAATTTACCGCCGGTCAACAGGCCGTTAGCTACTGCCATTATCGTACCGAGAGCTGAATAAGTTGTAAACCAGACAATAATTGGCAGGGCGATAATGCCAAGGGTTAAGGAAAGAGGGACATTACGGGTAATAAAAATCGGGATGGCAATAATAAAAAGAAAGATGCCGAGACCCCACCAATCGGTATACAAACAGAGTATTGTAATGATTGAGCCCATCATAGGCCCCATACCTCTGCCGCCGGTGAACTTGAGGAATATCATCCACATATGGCCGACGATTGAAAGCAATCCGGCCAGCATGACGAAAAGCGGTGGCACACCCAAAACATAGAAGGCGAGAAGTACGGCTGCCGCACCTTTGCAGATATCGATAAATCCCACAGCGGCGCCGGGAAGCCGCCCTACCGATTTAATAGTATTGAGACTGCCGACATTACCGCCCCCGAGGCGACGAATATCTTTGCCTTTAATTATACGGGTAACGATATATGCAGTAGGTATCGAGCCGAGTAAATAGGCAATAACCAGAGCCGCTATTTCCCGTAATACCATTCAACTGTCCTTATGGTAGGCCATTCCCACCGCCCCCGTACCGATGGCATAACCCATCAGAGGACTGAACTCGGTTACCCAGAGTTCACGGCATTCGAATTCCGACTTAATGATATCTTTAAGCTTTTCCGCTTCGTCCGGGGCATAAGCATGCATTACGGCTACCCGCACCGGATTCGAGCCGACGTCGTCTTTCATAATTCTAATAATTCTCTGTATCCCGTTCTGATGACTTCTCTCAATACCGTTAAAATGTACCAGTCCACCAGATTGCTGATTAATAGATAATACCGGCTTTACTTTTAAAAACGAACCTATTTGAGAGGCAACTTTAGGAATACGACCGGAGCGGTATACATGCCTGATGGTATCCAGCAATGCCACGATATTAACCCTGCCCCGGATTTCTTCAGCCGTATTAATTACCTCAGAAAAATCTTTACCATCGGCAGAAGCACGGGCTGCGGTCAGAGCGATCATCCCTGTAGCGGCCGTACTGGTCCGCGAATCCAATAATGAGATACGCGTACCGGGGATTTCCGATATTATCTGCTCCGCCGCGACTTTTGCCGCATTTATCGTCGTGCTTAGTTTTACCGAGACAGTGGTACAGAAGATATCAGGTGCGGTATTTCTCGCTTTACGGAAAGCGCCGAGAAAATCCTCCGGCGAAGGAGCTGAGGTTTCAAAAGAGTCAGGGTCCTTTAAGAAAAGCTCATAAGCCCGGGTCGGCGTAATGTCTACCCAGTCACGATAGACTTTACCTTGAAGTAGAAAGCTTAATGGAACGATAGTGATGTTATACTGTTCCGCCAACTCTTTGGTGAGGCAAGCCAGACTATCCGTAACTATCGCTACTTTAGGCACTTCGCCTCCTTTTGAGTTAACGCCGGCTATGTTTAATTCTGTGCTCCAATACCGCCGGGGTGACGAATAACCCTAAGACAACTACGGTTAAAATAATAAAGGCGAGTAACGGTAATCTGCCTTGAGCATAATATAAGACCAGTGACAGCGTAAAAAGGCCGCAAACCAGCAACATCGCAATTTTAAGCCACCGCTGTCTTAAGCGTATGAAAATGCCGACGCTGATGGCGATTATTAAAAAGCTCATACCGATAGACGGACCGAAATACTCCAAGTATTCCAATCCCAGTTTTCCCTCGTAACCGACTGCCAGAAACCACGCGACGGTAATGGGCATCGGTAATAACATCAGGGTACTGTAGAGCCAGTCTTTTTTTATAGCCCTGACAGCCATTTTATAAATAATAACAAGGGCAAGCGGAATATAAATGATAACTGCCGCCCATTTCCAGCCGGGGGGCAGATAAAAGACAGCCAGACCGGCCAGTATTACCGGAAGCATGGAATAACTAAGCCAGGAAAAAAGCCAGGTTGGTTTATTCTGCCACCAGCCGTAAATAGCGACACCGAAGACCAGTGTCACGGCTACCAGCAGCAACCATATAGCCCCCGGCCACCAGCTCAGAGCAAAAAATATAGCAAATAGAAGATGCGGCATTACGGCGAGCAGGGTTTGTTTCCAGCTACCCTGACTATGGGCTTCGTATAATTGACTAGCGACCAGTTTGGCCGAGCCCATGACCCGGAGACAGGTTTTAACGGCTTCGTCTTCCGAGAGGCCTTTTTCCTTAAGCTCTGCTAGTTTATCCTCGATATGAGAACTCAACTCACTGATAATTTCGCTCTCGGCAGCGCTATCCAACCTCAAGTTATTTCTAACTGTATTTAGATAATTGCTTAAGGCAACCGGTGCCATCCTAACACGTCCTTACGCTTCAGCGGGTTGGATGATGAGGTTCATCGCAGACAGGAATTCCAGCCACTGACCGCGTTTTTCCATCAGGCTAACATGTCCCTTTTCGGTAATATGATAATATTTTCGCTGCTGGCCACTGGATAACAGTTGCCATCTTCCTTCGATTAATCCGAGTGTCTCCAAACGGTGCAGCGCCGGATAAAGTGTGCCTTCTTTGAAATTAAAATAGCCTTTACTTCTGCCGGATAATTCTTTGATAACCTGATAACCGTACATCGGTTTTTCAGCCAACAAACATAACAGTAGGGAATCCGTATTCGTTGTTATTAACTCATAACTCTTAGCCATATAACTATACCTCGCAAGTGTCAGGTTGATGCACCATCAATTAAACCACGTGATTTCAACTTTTGCAACTATTATTCACTGACCTGCCCGGACTGACCGGATTTACTTATCTCCAGTGCTTCCGCAACTACAAACATTGACCCGGTAACACACACCAATCCGTTATCACCGGCCATAATAACCGCCCCGGATAATGCTGAACTTACATCGGGAGAAACTTCTACTTCTATATTGTATTTGGCGAACTCAGTTTTAATACGCTCCGGGGCCATCGCCCGCGGATTACGGGAACGCGTGGCAATAACTCTACCGGCTACAGGTGCCATCTCTCGAGCGATACCGGCAATGTCTTTATCCGAAGAAGCTCCGATAATAAGGATAGCCTTCTGAAAATTGAAATACTGTTCCAGGGTTTGCCTCAATTTCAAAGCAGAATCGGCGTTATGAGCTCCGTCCAGCACAACCGTGGGATAATGGCGGATTATCTGAAAACGTCCCGGCCATTCCACTTCGGACATTCCCTGTATTACACTCTTTTCGCTAATTTTAAAACCACGTTCCATAAGCACTTCAATTGCGGCAATAGCCGTAGCAGCATTTATCAACTGGTGCTCGCCCAATAAAGGTATAGCAATCTCGTGACTACCGAGGCGACCGCCCACCATAAATGTCTGGTGATTAATCTCACGGTGCTCCAGCCGCCACTTAACATCACTACCTACCTGAATTAATACGGCATTTTGTTTTATACAACGATGGCGTATTACTTCCATTGCTTCAGGCTGCTGGGGTGAGGCAACAACGACACAACCCGGCTTGATAATACCCGATTTTTCTCCGGCTATCATGGCTATGGTGTCCCCCAGTACTTCCGTATGGTCGTAACTTACCGGGGTTATCACGCATACCTCAGGATTTTTAATAACATTAGTGGCATCATAAGTACCACCCATCCCCACTTCCAATACTTGAAAGCCCGCATCTTTTTCGGCGAAATAAATAAAAGCCAGCGTCGTTAGTATTTCGAAGGTAGTCAGCTTCCCATAAGTTG
The DNA here is from genome assembly GCA_016927955.1 of Dehalococcoidales bacterium. Taxonomy (GTDB): domain Bacteria; phylum Chloroflexota; class Dehalococcoidia; order Dehalococcoidales; family JAFGLR01; genus JAFGLR01. The sequence goes on along the minus strand of JAFGLR010000008.1, from coordinate 41,712 downwards.
CCCGGCGGTTTACTTCTTCAGCGGCCGGCTTTATTTTACTGACGATATCCACTAGTTCGGCTTCTGAAATTAATTCGCGGCCGGTACGAATTCGCTCCCGTAAAGTCAGCAGGTGAGGTGAAGTATATAATCCGGTCCGATAACCTGCGGCTGTCAATACCGAGGCAATCATCACCGCCGTACTGCCTTTACCTTTGGTGCCGGTTACATGAACGGATTTAGTTTTCAGATGCGGGTTATCGAAGTAAGCCAGCAGTTCATCCATACGGCGCAAATCATAATTGGCCGCCGCGTGCGGTACCGGCGTCTTTTCGTAATCCGTAAAACTGTAAATATAGGCCAGAGCTTCCTGATAATTCATCGTCATAAACTGAAGAAATTATAGCACCGGGAATTACTGTATCACAACGTACTTGTCAACTTGACGCCTAAGGTTTTCACTGGTATTATCAGCCTGCGGAGGGTAATAATGAAATTTACCGAGAAACTGGCTAATGCTACTGCGAAAAATAATAGTCTACTGTGTATCGGACTTGATACCGACCTAGCGGCAATGCCGGAGAATACCGGAGTATTCGAATTCAATAAAGCGATAATCGATGCCACGGCCGACCTCGTCTGTGCTTATAAACCCAATCTTGCCTTTTATGAAGCAATGGGTATTCCCGGGCTGCAAGCCCTGCAAAAAACCGTGAAATATATACCGGGGGATATACCGGTCATCGCCGATGCGAAACGCGGTGACATCGGCAATACGGCGAAAGCTTATGCTAAAGCTATATTTGAAGTATGGGGTTTCGACGCAGTTACCGCCAGTCCCTATCTGGGTTATGACTCTCTGGAACCCTTCCTGAACTATCAGGAGAAAGGGACTTTTATACTCTGCCGTACCTCGAATGCCGGTGCCATAGATTTTCAATCGCTGCCCTGCAACGTGCCCCCGTCACCCAGGCAACTGTTCGAAATTGTTGCGGATAAAGCATCCGGCTGGAATAAAAACGGTAACATCGGGCTGGTAGTCGGAGCGACCTATCCGGAAGAACTCAGTATTATCCGTCAGAGCCATCCGAACATGCTGCTGCTGATACCGGGTGTCGGGGCTCAGGGTGGCGATTTGGAAGCAGTCATTCGCAATGGTAAAGATGCTCAGCGAGCCGGTATAATTATCAATTCTTCCCGTCAGGTGTTATACGCCTCGAAAGGCAAGGATTTCGCCGCAGCATCTCGCAAGGTTGCCGAACAAACCCGGGACACGATTAACCGACTTCGTAATGCCAAATAACCGAACAAGCTTTTGAGAATTATGGTCAGAGAACTAAATACAGGCGATACCGTCCGGTTGAAAAAACCGCACCCCTGCGGCAGCTACGATTGGGAAATCGTCCGCACCGGTGCCGATATCCGTATTAAATGCCTGAAATGCGGCCATACCGTATTGATTGAGCGGACTATTCTGGAGAGACGGATAAAAACGTTAATACCTCCGGCTACCAAATGAGTTTTATCTTCTCGCGGTCCCGATAATATCGGAGATGGAACTTATTTCTTCCCGCCGCAGGAATTGCTCTATACCTGCCAGTACACTGAGGGGAGCCTTCGGATTAGCGAAATTTACTGTGCCCACCTGTACGGCAGTGGCACCGGCCATTATAAATTCGATAGCGTCATTACCGGTAGCGATACCGCCACAGCCGATAATCGGAATGTCAACCTGCCCGGCAACTTTATAGACCATATACAAAGCCACCGGTTTTATCGCCGGACCGGACAAACCGCCGGTAACATTGCCCAGCGTTGGTTTGCGCCGGACGATATCGATAGCCATTCCTTTCAGGGTATTAATCAGCGTAAGGGCATCGGCACCTGCCTCGGCGACAGCTTTAGCGATATTCACGATATCGCTCATATCCGGTGCCAGCTTGACGATAAGGGGTAATTCGGTGGCTGCCCGCACTGCCTCAGTTACTTTAGCCGCCGTTACCGGGTCGGCACAAAATTCCGCCCCGCCGGCCTTTACATTGGGACAGCTGATATTTAGCTCGATAGCACTGACGCCTGGTACGCTCTTCAGTCTCCCGGCAGCCATGGCATATTCTTCGATAGTTGCCCCGGCTAGGTTAACGATTACCGGCACACGCCATTTCGCCCAGACCGGGGCTTTATCTCTAATCAAAGCCTCGATGCCGATATTCTGTAAACCGATAGAGTTAAGCATACCCCCGGCGGTTTCCACCAGGCGCGGTTGAGGATTGCCTTCCCGCGGTTCCAGAGTCGTGCCCTTACAGACCACCGCCCCCAGCCGCTGAGTATCGAAGAGATGAGCATACTCCGTACCATAACCGAAAGTACCGGAAGCCGTCATTACCGGGTTTACAAGCTTCAACCCGGTCTTATGCTTAGGGGCCAGTTGAACCGTTAAGTCCACGCCTGCTCCTCAAGTATTTTCTACCACCGGACCGGCATTATTGAAAAAGAATCTCTCGCCCGGTTCCTGTGCTATTATGGCACTTGCCGCCAGTCCGGCGCAACGGCATAGGCCTATCTTAATGCCGGTAACGGTAACGGTATCAATGTTTTAGCGGTATTTTCACAGAGAGTGATAATGCGAAGTGTCATTAATCCTCCGTAAGAAAAATTTATCCGCTTACTGCTTGAACCTTGCTTTCGATAGTCGCCTTTTTATCACGCCGGTCATCAATATAAATAGTAGTCGATACTCTTGCGGCACCCATTGTAAAAGGTACCTCGTGCATTTTTTGGATTAATTCGAGAATGCGGTCGAGCCGTCCCTGAATTATTGTGCCCATTGCAGTGGTTTGAAAGGTGATATCCTTAGCGTCTTGTAAAAGCAGCGTGCATGCCCGCACGTACCGGCTCAGGCTGGTACTTCGGGTGCCGAGAGGTACTACCTTCACTTCGGCAATTACCTGATGTTCCAACGTTAACGCAAACCTATTTTTTGTCTTACTTCGTCCATGGTTGCCCGGGCGATTACCCTTGCCCGCTTTGCCCCGTCAGCGAGTACTTCTTTAACATAATCCGGCTTAGCGGCAAAATCCGCCCGCCGTTCCCTTATCCCTGCAAGGGCTTCATTCATATTTTTAGCCAGCAATTTTTTACAATCCACACAACCGATACCCGCAATCCGGCATTGTTTTCCGATTTCTGATACCGCGCTTGCCGAAAAGTATTTATGCAGGGTATGGATGTTACATACTTCCGGATGCCCGGGGTCTTTACGGAATTTACGGGCCGGGTCGGTAACTGCGGCCATAATTCGTGCGGTTGTCTCTTCGGCAGTATGAGCGATATCAATGGCCGAACCTTCCTCGGACTTGCTCATTTTATTCGTACCGGTTAATGATGGAATCAGCGGGAATTCCGTAAGTTTGGCTTTTGGTTCCGGGAAAGTATCCCCGAACAAACCGTTAAACCGGCGGGTTATTTCTCTCGCCAGCTCCAGATGAGGCAACTGGTCTTCACCTACCGGTACCACTTCACCTTTGTATAATATGATATCCGCGGTCTGCAGTACCGGATAACCGACCAGACCATAATTTATATTATCCGGCTGAGCCTTGGCTTTTTCTTTGAAAGTGGGTACCCGTAACAGCCAGCTTAACGGCGTGAGCATGCTTAAGTAAGTATGCAGTTCAGTAACCTCAGGCACTTCGGATTGTACGAAAACAATGCTTTTTTGAGGGTCGATACCCGCCGCCAACCAATCAAGGGCAAGGTCACGGATATAACCCTGAATCTTATCGGTCTCCTGTAGCGTCGTTAAGGCATGAATATCGACGATGCAATAAACACAATCATATTCTTTTTGAAGCTTTACATAGTTATCGATAGCGCCCAGCAAGTTGCCCAGATGCTGTCTGGCTGTCGGGCGCGCCCCGGAAAATACACGTTTCATCATTGTCTCCTGTGTAGAAAGTTTAGCACAAATATAGATAAAGGGACAAAAATTATTTTTAAGTTCTACAGCCAAAGACTAACCTGTAATACAAATTAATGACATTCGTATTAATAATAGAGTATGATTTATAATAACAGACATATTAGGAATTTTTTATATATTTGGAGACAAAGGCAAGTAAATATGAAAAAAGTAATTATATTTCTGTTAATCGGAATACTAGCGTTCGGTGCCGTTGCCTGTAGCCAATCTATCAAAACAACGACATCTCAGATAATAACTTCCGATGCGAGTAAAACAGACACGGAAAACCTGGTTTATGGCAATAATACCTTTGCCCTGGAACTTTATCAATCACTGAAAGGCAGTGAAGGCAATCTGTTTTATTCTCCGTTCAGTATTTCATCGGCGCTGGCAATGACCTACGCCGGAGCCCGGGGTGAAACCGCCGACCAAATGGAAGCCACCTTACATTTCCTATTACCCCAGTCCCAATTACACACGGCATTTAAAAATATTTCCGATACCATAACCAACCGTGTCTATGAATCCGATGGTGCAGAGATAGAAGGTTTTATGCTGCGAAATGTAAATGCTTTATGGGGACTGCAGGGTTATCCATTCCTCGATTCTTTCCTGAATACTCTGACAGAGAATTATGGCTCTGAATTAACGACTCTAGATTTTATTAATGAGCCGGAAGAATCACGCATTATCATAAATGATTGGGTCAGCGAACGAACTGAAAACCGTATAAATAATCTGCTACAACAGGGTGCAATTACTCCTTTTACCCGCCTCGTACTAACGAACGCCATTTACTTCAAAGCAGGGTGGCTTTACGAGTTCTACGAAGGAAACACCATTGATGGAACTTTTAATTTAATAGATGATAAAACCGTCTCCGTACCGATGATGAAGCAAACCGAAACATTTAAATACGGAAAAGGGACAGATTACCAGGCTATTGAATTAATGTATCGGGGGCAGGCGACATCAATGGTAATTATTTTACCGGCAAACGGTCATTTTGAATCATTTCAAGATAACCTGGATTATCCAATCCTCGAAGGTATTATTAAAAACATGGAACACGAAAAGGTAAATCTGACCCTTCCGAAATTCGAGTTCAGTGCCGATTTTGAATTAGGGAAAACACTGGAAGAGATGGGAATGCCGCTGGCTTTTACCGAACAAGCCGATTTCACCGGAATGGCTGACACTTACGAGCCTTTGTTTATCAGTAAAGTAATCCATAAAGCTTTCGTCGCGGTAGATGAAAAGGGAACGGAAGCGGCCGCAGCCACCGCAGCGATAATTGTCGTAACAGCACCGGCTAAACCGGTCGATATGAATATTGACCGGCCGTTTATATTCCTGATTCGGGATATGGAAACGGATGCCATCATGTTCATCGGCAGAGTAATGAACCCGCTGGAATAATAACACAGGATAGGAATCCAGTACTTCAAATCTATTATCTGATATAACCGATTAATTATATCAGGCATTCTAAAATTTAGTACCAAATATGCCCTTTCAGACCTTGCCGTTACCGACTATTCACGATACAATATAATTTAAGTAACTGATGGAAGGAGTGCACGAAAATGACACGTAAACTGGTGACAGTTGCCATAAGCGGTGCGTTTGACCCGATTCACGTCGGCCACCTGCGATATATCCAGGAATCGGCAAAATTGGGTGATATATTGATTGTAATCCTGAACAGCGATGAGTTTCTGCTGAGGAAGAAAGGCTTTGTTTTCCGGCCGTTCGAAGACAGGAAAGAACTCCTGGAAAACATCCGTGGCGTCGATAAGGTTATCGCTTCTATTGACGAAGACCAGACAGTATCGAAAACCTTGAAAATGCTCAAACCGGATATCTTCGCTAAAGGCGGTATCCGCACCGGGCCGGAAAATATCCCGGAAGCGGCGACCTGTGAAATAATCGGCTGCAAGCTAGTCACTCACGTCGGCGGCGACCAAATCAGGGCAAACGGCGATATGACCAGGATAGTCAAAGGCCACGAGATGGAAGGCGAGACCAGGATGCGGGTTACCTGTCCTTACTGCGACGACCATCCGATTCTCAGAGAGAAATGCACCTACTGCAAAGGCACGGGTAAAATTGTCGTCGAAAAATAGCCGAATAGTAAGTTATTTTAAAGCAGGGCTTTTATATATCTATGATTTATACCTTTAACGGCAAAACGCCGCGTATTGCGGCTTCATCTTATGTTAATCAAAACTCTTATATCATCGGGGATGTTGAAATCGGAGAAGAATGCACCGTCTGGCCGGGAGCAGTTATCCGGGGCGATTTGAGCAGTATAAAAATCGGCAACCGGGTACATATCCAGGACAACTGTGTTTTGCATGCCGAATACCCGATGGTTATCGGCGATAACATTCTGCTGGCCCATTGCGTCATGATGCACGGGGCAGTAATCGGGCATGACACGGTTATTGGGAATAACGCAACCGTACTCGATAATTCCGAAATCGGTAATTATTGCGTGATTGGTGCCGGAGCGGTGGTATCCGACGGGATGAAAGTGCCGGACTATTCACTGGTGGCCGGAGTCCCCGCTAAAATCAAAGGCCGCGTTAACGCCGAACAACTGAACTGGGTGGAACGCGGGATCCCTATCTATATGAACCTGGCAAAGAAGTACAAAGAACACGGATTGTAGCTTAAATCAAATATTAGAAATCAAATCTCAAAGATATAGATATTTTGAGTTTTAACTTACCGTTACATTCTGTCCAGCACGGACATGCCCATTAAACGCAGCGTTTGAGCCAGCGTTATCTGAGCGGCCTGTACCAGCTTCAGGCGGGCTTTGGTCAAAGCTTCATCGTCGGTTACTACACGGCAGTCTTTATAGAAACTGTGAAAGACGGTGGCTAATTCCTGAGCGTAATAAGCCAGATGGTGCGGTTCCAGAGTTTGAGCGATTATCTCAATAACTTCCGGCAACCTGATAATCCCACGGATTAACGCCAGCTCCGACTCGGTGGTTAATAAAGCAATATCACCATTACTGAAATCTAATTTCTTTTCCTCGGCCAGCCGTATAATACTGGCTATTCGCGCATGAGCGTATTGCACATAATAGACCGGATTCTCCGAAGATTCCTTCTTAGCTAACTCCAAATCGAAGTCCATCTGAGCATCCGCCGAGCGCGACAGGAAGATAAAGCGGCAGGCATCAGGACCGACTTCGTTAACCACTTCCTGTAAAGTAATAATTTCGCCGGTCCGTTTGGATATTTTTACCAGTTCTCCGCCGCGGCGTAAGGTCACCATCTGTGAGATAAGTACGGTCAGCCGTGCCGGGTCGATATCCAGAGCCTCCAATACAGCTTTCATCCGGGAAACATGCCCCTGATGGTCGGCCCCCCAAATATCGATGACTTTATCGAACCCTCGTTCGACGAATTTGTTGTAATGATAAGCGATATCTGAAGCAAAATAGGTCGGGGTACCGTCACCGCGCACAATGACGTTATCCTTATCTTCACCGAGTGCCGTAGAGACAAACCAGGTAGCATCGTCTCTTTCGGCAAGATAACCCTTTTCTTTCAGCATGGTTATCACATGTTTGTACTGACCGCCGGTAAATAGACTCTTTTCGCTGAACCAGACATCGAAAGTTACATCGAGCATTTCAAGGTCGGCTTTAAGACTCGCCAGCATTTTGGTAAGACCGATTTGGCCTATCTCTTTAACTGCCTCAGGTTCCGGCATCTTCAAGAATCGGTCGCTTTTTTCGGCGATAATTTCTTTAGCCATGTCAATCATATAACTGCCTATGTAGCCGTTCTCCGGCATTGCGGCATCCTGTCCCAACGACTGCTTGTAACGGGCGTAAAGACTATTGTAAAAAGCGTTCATCTGGGCGCCGGCGTCATTGATGTAATACTCTTTTTCGCAACGGTAACCGGCAAAATTAAGTACGTTAGCCAGGGTACTGCCCAGAATTGCCCCGCGGCCGTGCCCGACATGTAAGGGACCGGTCGGGTTGACACTTACGAACTCTATTTGGACCTTGCGGTTCTTTCCGAAATCGATAGTGCCGTACTTATCTTCAGCCCGAAGAATAGACTCTACCTGTTGCGTTAACCAGTCATTGGTCACAGTGATATTGATAAAACCCGGCGGAGCGACATCGATACGGGCGATTTCCGGAGCGGAACTAATTCGGGAAGCGATTTCCTTGGCAATCGCCAGCGGGTTCATCCGGGCCGGTTTTGCCAGCTTCAAAGGAATGTTAGCCGCATAATCACCGTGGGCAGTATTTTGCGGATGTTCCAGCGTCACTTCCGGTAAATCCAATGCAGGTAATTTACCGTCCTGCTGTGCTTGATGTATGGCATCGGTTAATAAACCGATTATCCTCCGTTTAACTTCAAGAATACTCAATTCTTCACCTGTAAAATAGCTCTAAACAGATATAAACTATATCACATATAAGCGGGAGAGGTAAAAAAGGGCTTACCGGTAAACATCCTTACGCTGAGCGACTTTAACCATCCAAACGGTGAGTATTTCGTCTTGGATTGAATATACGATGCGGTATCTGCCCTGACGTAAACGGTATCTTTCCTGCCCGGTAAGTTTTTCATATCCGATAGGCCGCGGATTTTCTGCTAACGACTTAATTTTCAGGAGTATCTTCTGTATATCTTTCTTAGGTATCGACCGGAAGTCTTTCTCGACCGAAGCCTTAAAGAATATTTTATATAAGGCCATTTTTCTTCAGCCTTTTGACCATTTCATCATAGCTGATGAGTTTCTCTCCGGCCCGGTCTTCAAAAGCTAAAATATCTTCCGCGTCTTCCGCAAGCGTTTCTCTGACGGCATTATTTACCAGGTCCGAAATCGAGCGTGAGGTCTCTGCCGCCTTTAACTTGAGGGCTTTGTGTAATTCCGGCTCTAAATATATCGTAGCTCGTTTGGTCTGATTAGCCATATCTCATTCTCCCTGGATTAATACAGTAACATTATAACGTTATGACGTTATAGCGTCAAGACGCTGAAGACTGACATAGTGCCGTATATTAAAAAAGTGGGGTTTTAGCTCCACTCGCCAGCCTTCGGCCAGACACGGGTCAGCTCTTTTACCAGTAAAGCATGTTCGGCTCTTGCCAGGGTAGGGTCATTACTAAAGAGATTAGTAGCTTCACGGCGGGCGAGTTCCAATATGCCCACATCGGAGATTTTAGCCATTTTCAAATCGGGAATTCCGCTCTGCCGGGTACCGAAAAATTCACCGGGGCCGCGTAATTTTAAATCTTCTTCCGCCAGAACAAAACCGTTCTGGGTCTTTTCGATAATATCCAGCCGCAGCCGCCCGATTTCCGAAGGGTCTTCCGCTAAAAACATACAGTAGCTTTGTGCCTGCCCCCGCCCTACCCTTCCCCGGAACTGATGCAACTGCGAAAGGCCGAAACGGTCGGCACTTTCCACCAGCATCACCGAGGCATTCGGCACATCGATACCTACTTCGATAACCGGCGTGGCCACCAATATTTGCAACTCGCCGCGGTTGAAACTGTGCATAATACTGTTCTTGTTGTCATTGGACATACGGCCGTGTAATAACCCCAACTTCAAATCCGGGAAAACGTCCCGGGATAAATGCTCATACTCTTCCGTTGCTGCTTTTGCCTGTACCGCATCGGACTCCTCGATAAGCGGGCAAATAATAAATGCCTGCCTGCCTTCTGCTACCTGTTTGGCAATAAAACGGTAAGCACTGTTTCTCTGTTCCGGTTTTAGCCAGCGGGTCTTGATTTCCTGCCGTCCGGGCGGTAACTGGTCGATAACGGATAAATCAAGGTCGCCGTAAAGGGTCAATGCCAGCGTACGGGGAATCGGCGTGGCGGTCATCACGAGAACGTGCGGATTAAAGCCCTTCTGGCGTAAAACGGAACGCTGCTCGACACCAAAACGATGCTGCTCATCTACCACCGCCAGACCCAGCTTTTTAAAGGTCACGTCCTCCTGTATCAGGGCATGTGTGCCGATGACCATATCGATATCACCATTTCTGACCCACTCCTGCAATAGCTGTTTTTTCTTCAGGGTTAACGCACCGGTTAATAATGCTACGGTTACGGGCAGTTGCCGCAATCCGGTATAAGACCGAATGTAGGAATCGGACGACTGCATTTTACCCGCTTTTTCCAGCAGCGTAGATAGCGTGTTAAAGTGCTGTTCGGCCAGAATCTCGGTGGGTGCCATTAACGCCCCTTGAAAACCGTTAGCCACGGCAATCAGTAAAGCAATAGTCGCCACGACAGTCTTACCGCTGCCTACTTCGCCCTGCAATAGCCGTGACATTGCCTGGGGCTTGGCGATATCTGCTAGGATTTCCCGGACTACCCGCTGCTGGGCCGGGGTCAGTTCAAACGGCAATGATTTGATAAAAACACCAAGCAATGATTTATCGATATTTAAAGCGTTACCCGGCTGGCTCGCCTGCCAGTTACGTTTCCGCCGGAGCACGCCCAATTGCAGTAAAAATAACTCATCGAAAGCCAATCTTACGCGGGCTTTATCTTTAGAATCCGTATCATCGGGGAAATGGGCCTGATTAATGGCTTCCGTTAACGGCAGCAGATTATTCCGTCTTTTCAAATCGGATGGTAAAAAGCCTTCCAATTGTCCCGCCCACTGGTCGACAACGGTCTTCATGAGCTTCCGTACCTGGCGGGGGTGCAGGCCTTCGGTCAGGTGGTACTGCGGCACCAGCCGTCCGGCGTGTATCAGTTCCTGGTCTTCGATTATTTCCCACTCCGGGTTCTCAAATACCAGACGGCCGCGGAATGATTTTACCCGGCCGCTGATAGCCACCTGGCTATTGGTCTTTAGTGTCTTCGCCATCCAGGGATTATTAAACCAGACGATACCTATGTTACCGGTCTCATCGCCGACAGTGGCCTCCGTGCTTAAACGTGAACTGCCGCCCAATTTCTTTTCTCTGGCCTCCCAGACAATGGCGACGATAGTCTGCTCCAGACCTTCCTGAAGCTGGGAAATTAACTGCCGCTGGGAATAATCGATATGCCGGTTTGGGAAAAAATAAAGCAAATCCCGGATAGTCCGCACGCCTAATTTGGCGAATTTTTCCGCCAGCTTACCGCTAACGCCTTTAACTACCGTTATCGAAGCATCGATAGGCTGGGTTGAGACAGCTTTAACGGTAGTTTTTGACGGTGCTTTCTTAGCTGCCGGTATTGCCTTTTCTAATTTCTCCGTATTTTTTGCCGTTAAAGTCGGCAGAAATACCCTTACCTTATCTACCCACTCCTGTCGTTCCAGAGGCGTTAGTTTGGCATAATTAGTTTTCACCAGCAGGTTACGGAACCGGCTTAGTGTCTTACGACTGGGAATCGACGCTGCCGCCGCTTCACCCCAGTTTTTTAAAAACCGGTCCAGCCCGCCGAAAACAGCGGTATCGGTATAGCCTTTTTTTTGCTCTAACTCCAATATTTTTAATAGCGGAGTGGTATCTAACGGCAAAACATAACTCCCGACAAGAAAAACCTGTTAAGGATTATTTTACCATAACTGATAAAATTACACTCAATACTGTTTTATAGTTATTGTTGGAAGCATGAAAACTAAAAAATCTTATATACGGACTCGGTTCTGAGATAAAAAGTTGTATAGGATTAGTGTTAAGGGCCGATTTCTCCCTGAACTGCCACCAATAATAACCCGGGGCCGGTGTGCGTGCCGATGACGGGAGTCATCCGGGCACGTAAAATCCGTTCTTTCGGGAATAAGGAACTGAGACGCTTCGCCAGAACTTCCGCTTCTGCCGGACTGGCGGTATATTCCACCGCCATCTCCTCTATCTTCGTACAGCTCTTCGCAAAATCTACCAGCCGGTCAATAGCCTTCGCCCGGGAGCGAACTCTCTCTACCGGCTCGACTAAACCGTCTTTCAGCGTGATAATCGGATTAATTTTTAACAACGAACCGAGAAAAGCCTGTGCCCTCCCGATTCTGCCACCCCGCCGGAGGTATTCCAGCGTATCGAACGAGGCACGAAAGCCAATCCTGGCTGCCGTTTGCTTGATGACTTCTTTTATCTCAGGAATCCCGGCACCGGCATTAGCCGCTTTAGCCGCCGCAATGACAATAAAACCCTCGGTGATTGCCGCCCAACCTGAATCGATAACTTCTACCTGGCATTTCCTGCTCATCAAGGTAATACCCTGCCGGGCTACCTGATAAGTGCCGCTTAACTTGGCAGAAAGGCAAATAACGACAATCCGGTCGGTTTGCTCCGCCAGCCTATCATATACCGCCGTGAAATCTGCCGGTGCCGGCACCGATGTATGAGGAAACTCTTTAGAGGATTGCAGTTTTTCGTAAAACTGTTCCAGCGTGATGTCGATACCGTCATGAAATACTTCGCTGCCGAAATTAACCACCAGCGGGACTACCGCAATATCAAGCTCTCCGGCTATCCGGGCCGGTAAATCGGCAACACTATCCGTGACTATTTTTACGGTCATAAAGCCGGACTCCATAAGCAAGCGATAGCAGCTATTCTATTCGATAGAAACAATATAGTCATAGTGCGGCTGGCCGCCCTGGACGACATCGATTTGGAGGTGCGAATAGTTTTCCCGGATACCGGCTGCCATTTCTTCCGCCTCAGCGGTCTCGCTGTCTGCTCCGTAATAGATAGTAACAATTTCCGCTTTGTCGAGACCGAGTTTAGACATAACTTTACTCAGTACTTCCAGAGGGGTATCCGCCACGGAAACCAGTTCGTCATCGAGTAAAGCGATGGGCTGCTTTTTCCGTATCTTAAATCCACCCAACTTCGTCGACCGAACCGACCGCGTGATTTCGATAGTTTTAACGCCCTGACGGGCTTCATCCATCAGTTTAATATTGCTTTCAAAATCTGCTTCAAAATCAAAGGCCAGCAAAGCTGCAATGCCCTGAGGAATTGACTTGGTCGGGATAACCTTAACCTCTTTTTTGGTCAAACTATGAACTTGCTCGGCAGTTAAAACGATATTCTTATTATTCGGTAAAAGAATCACTTTATCAGCCTGTACGGATTCCACAGCCTGCAGCAATTCTTTTGTACTGGGGTTCATCGTTTGTCCTCCACGCACAATTTCCGCCGCACCCAGACTCTTGAAAACATTGCTTAAACCGTCGCCGGAGACTACCGCAACGATATCCATATCCAGGGTCGGGGCCCGTTCCTTCTGCATTTCCAGGAAGTCCTGGTATTGCTCGTCCATGTTACGGATAGATACCTGATGTATCGTGCCCTTCGAAGTCATATTGTGAATTATCTGGCCGGGGTCAAGAGTGTGAATATGTACCCTTACTGTAGTATCGTCACCCACAACGATGAGTGATTGCCCTTTTTTCTCAAGCTTAGACCTTATTTTATCCGGTTGTAGCTTGGAACCCTTAACCATGAATTCCGTACAGTAACCGTAAGGTACTTCCGGAACAGTGTTGGCCTGGGTTTTCCTGACCGGTGTCGGCATACTGCTGGTAATAATCCAGGGTTTCCGAAACTGCATTTGTTCGGACTCACCCTTAAGGTAATTCGACATACCCTCCAAAATAGTGTAAAAGCCCTGCCCGCCAGCATCTACCACACCCGCTTCCAAAAGGACAGGTAATAATTTAGGAGTGTTGGCTACTGATTCACCAGCTGCTTCCAGAGCCTTTTCAACCACCTTAACCATCGTATCGTCGTTATTGGAAGAATGGACCGCCTTAGCAGCATCTTTAACGACTGTTAATATTGTTCCTTCAACAGGATTACTCAATCCTTTATAGGCAGTTTTGGAAGCCTGTGAAAGAGCCGCTGCCATGTCCTTTCCATTGACATTTTCTTTATCCGCTACCCCAATAGCAAAACCATGCCAGATTTGCGACAGAATAACGCCGCTATTACCCCTCGCCCCCATCAGAGCTCCCTTAGCCATAGCCTCAGCTATCGCTGAGGCGGACTTATCCGGAGCCCGGTAGGCTTCTTCGATACCGGAACGCATCGTTAGCAGCATGTTCGTACCAGTATCTCCATCGGGAACCGGGAAAACATTCAAGGCATCTATCTCTGAAGCATTCTTTTCCAACCAGGTAGTTGCGGCAGCAAACATCTCCCGCAATACCTGCCCGTCAACCTTTTCCACCTGTTTCATTAACTTTCCGTCCTTGCTAAACTTCTCTCTATATGTTATTATGAACGAAGTTTAAAGCATATTGATATTCCAGTCAAGGAGTTAAAGTTGAAGTGCGATTTCTGTGGTAAAGAACCACACTTTGGAAATAATGTCTCCCATTCCAAGCGCCATACCAGGCGTAACTGGTTGCCTAATATCCACCCGACAACTCTTGTGGTTAATGGTAAGACCAAGCATTTAAACCTCTGTACCCGTTGCATACGTACACAAAACAAAGTGGCTAAGACCTAGCCGCAATCTCCCTTATATTTTGTATCCCCTCCGCTACCGTCTGTTTTGTGTTAAAGATTGCCGCACCGGCTACCAGTACTTTGGCACCCGCTTTTACTACCTGTGCCGTTGTCTCCGGGTTTATGCCGCCATCCACTTCCAGTTCGGCCTGTAATTTACGGCTGTCCAATTCACTTCGTAAACGGATTATTTTATCCAGAGCTTCCATAATAAAAGTCTGCCCGCCGAAGCCCGGATTAACCGTCATTATCAGCACCAGGTCAACCGCCGGTAATATCTCTGTTAGCATACTGACCGATGTCCCCGGATTTAAAGATACGCCGGCTTTTACACCGGTACTTTTTATCTGATGTACGGTACGGTGAATATGCGGGCACGTTTCGATGTGTACTGTAATGATATCGGCACCGGCTTTTGCAAAAGCCTCAATATGACGTTCCGGATTCTCAATCATCAGGTGTACATCGAGCGGCAATTTCGTCCACTTCCTCAAGGAAGTTACAACCGGTATGCCGATTGTAATGTTGGGCACGAAATGTCCGTCCATAACATCGACGTGAATATAATCGGCACCGGCTTTTTCCGCTTCCTGTACCTGTTCTCCAAGCCGTCCGAAATCGGCCGAAAGAATCGAAGGGGCAATTTTTATTTTTCTACTACCGGTCAATTACTCCTCCTAAAAGTTTCTTGGCTGCTTTCAGAGCCTGCCTGACCTGCTTGTGGGCCGTGCCGCCAGTTACATTTCTGGCCGCCACAGATGATTCTATAGTAATATCAAAAACATCTTTCTCGAATAGTTCTGAAAAACTCCGGTACTCTTTCAATTTCAGCTCATTAAACGGTTTATTCTCTGCGGCGGCATAGCTGACTAATTTACCGACGGTTTGATGGGCCTTCCGAAAAGCCATACCTTTTCTGACCAGGTAGTCTGCTATATCGGTTGCCAGTAAGTAACCCTGCTCCAGTGCCTCGCGGGCAGCCAGAGCGTTAATTTTAAGCGTCTTAACCATACCGGTAAAGACGTCCAGCGTAGTGAAATACGTATCGATAGTATCGAAGAAATTTTCTTTGTCTTCCTGCATATCCCGGTCGTAAGCCAGCGGCAATGCTTTCATGGTGGTTAACAGAGCCATCAGGTTGCCGTAAACCCGGCCGGTCTTGCCGCGCGCCAGTTCGGCCACATCCGGGTTCTTTTTTTGCGGCATAATACTGGAACCGGTCGTATAAGCCTCATCAATCTCAATAAAACCAAACTGGGGGGACGACCAGATAACGAATTCTTCAGCCAGCCGTGATAGGTGCATCATACCAATTGCCGCCGCCGCATCGAACTCGATAATAAAATCTCGGTCGGCTACGGCATCCATACTATTGTTGCTGACCTGGTTAAAACCCAACTCCCGGGCAACGAACTCTCTATCGATGTTATAAGTAACACCGGCGAGTGCCCCGCTGCCCAGTGGTAAAACATCCGCTCGTTTGAGACAATCGCTAAACCTTCCGGTATCCCGCTGCAACATCTCGAAGTATGCCAGCAAGTGGTGGGCAAAAAGTACCGGCTGTGCCGGCTGTAAATGGGTATAGCCGGGCACTACGACGTCTTTATTAGCTTCCGCCAGCTTAAGTAACGCCGCTTGCAGGGCACGGATTTTCCCAACCGCCCCGGTTATCATCTCTTTGGTAAAAAGACGCAAATCGGTAGCCACCTGGTCGTTCCGCGAGCGACCGGTATGCAATTTACCACCGGCCTCACCAATTTTTTCCGCCAACCGGCTTTCGATATTCATATGAATATCTTCCAGTTCGGTACGGTATTTAAATTTACCCTGCTCGATTTCCTGCCGGATTTCGTTCAAGCCTTTGACGATTGCTTTCCCTTCTGCGGCAGTAATAATGCCCTGTTTAGCCAGCATTTTCGTATGGGCAATACTACCGGCAATATCCTGGTGGGACAGCCGCCAATCAAAAGAAATCGATTCGGTATATTGCAATACCTTCTCGTCAGCCTCTTTTTCGAACCGGCCCCTGATAAGACTCATTTTATTTTTTCCCCATTTGGCGGGCGGGTAAATAACCCGCCCTTTTGTTATTATGCCCTCTTTTGACTATTTTTTCTTACCCTTTAATCCTCCGAATCCCTGCACCTGTGCTTGGGTTTTCACCGGCAGACCCCAGAGCCTGATGAAAGAAGCAGAGTCTTTCGGGTCAAACGTATCTCCTTTATCATAAGTCGCCAGATTAAAACTGTAAAGTGAATAAGGTGATTTCCGCCCGACTACCATGCAATTACCTTTGAATAGCTTAACCCGGACAGTGCCGGTAACAAACTGCTGCGTTGAGGCAACATAGGCCGCCAAATCCCGCCGCAGTCCGGAAAACCATAGACCGTTATATACCAGATCGGCATAATCAATGGTTACTTTCTGCTTGTAGCGCAATTGGTCTTTTGACAACGTCATTTCTTCCAGCGCCTGGTGAGCAGCGATTATTACCGTACCAGCCGGGGCTTCATAGATTTCTCTCGATTTAATCCCTACAAGCCGGTTCTCTATATGGTCGACCCTGCCGATACCGTGCTTGCCGGCCGTTTCATGCAGTTGCTTAATTAACCTTACGCCGCCAAGTTTTTTGCCGTTGAGACTAACCGGAATGCCCTTTTCAAAACCGATTTGGACATATTCGGGTTCATCCGGTGCTTCCGCTACAGGCTTCGTAAACTGGAAAACATCCTCAGGAGGTTCCTTCCAGGGGTCTTCCAGAACGCCGCACTCTATAGCGCGTCCCCATATATTCTCATCTATGGAATAGGGACTGGCAACAGTTATGGGTACCGGAATGTTATGTTTCTTGGCATACTCGATTGTTTCTTCCCGGGTCATACCCCAATCCCGTGCCGGAGCGATAATTTTCAACTCCGGTGCCAGGGCAATGGTGCTGACATCAAAACGAACCTGGTCGTTACCTTTCCCTGTGCACCCATGAGCTATCATGGTGGCACCCTCCTGCCGGGCAACTTCCACCATCAGTTTGGCCATAAGCGGGCGGCCTAAAGCAGTATGCAGGTTATACCCTTCATAGAGTAGATTCGCTTGTATTGCGGGGAAGACGTAATCATTAACAAACTCTTCCGTTGCATCTGCCACGACACACTTAAGTGCTCCGAGTTTGACGGCTTTTTTCTCAATGAAGGAAAGGTCTTTCTTCTCAGTGCCGATATTAACCGTAAAAGCAATTATTTCGCACTTATATTTTTCTTTTAACCATTTAATGGCGACGGAGGTATCCAGTCCGCCGCTATAAGCCAGCACCATTTTGTCTTTCATAGCTATAACGCCTCCACAACGTTTTAATTACACATTAATTCCGGCCAATGACTTATCCAGAATTGCCAGCGCCTCATCGACATCTTTTTTAGTGATGACCAACGCCGGTATAAAGCGTAAGGCATTCGGTTTAACTTTATTGACCAGTAAACCGTTCTCCAGGCAGGCCATTAAAGCTGCCTGAGCGATTTCCTTATTAAACTCTATTGCTAACAATAATCCCCTGCCTCTTACGGACGTAATGAAAGCATATTTCTGTTTTAGCTTTTCCAAACCGGCGAGGAAGTAATCCCCTACTTTTTTAGCATTGCCGGGGATATCTTTTTCAATGATATATTTTAATGTAGCAAAACCGGCGGCACAGGCTAATGGGTTGCCGCCGAAAGTAGAACCGTGGTCACCGGGGACAAACACCGAGGCTTTTTCCTTCGCCATAACGACGCCGATAGGCACTCCGTTAGCCAAACCCTTAGCCAGTGTCATTATATCCGGCTCGATGCCGAACTGCTGATAACCCCAGAGCGTACCCAGCCGCCCCATACCGGTTTGGATTTCATCCAGAATGAGTAAAATACCTTTCTGATTGCACCATTCCCTGACCGCCTTAAAATAATCTTCGCTGGCGGAAAGCACACCACCCTCGCCCTGGATTAATTCCAGCATCACAGCACAGGTTTCTTTTGTTGTCGCTTGCTTCAAAACGTCAATATCCCCCAGGGCAATACTTTTAAAACCAATCGGGACAGGTTCATAAGGTTCCTGGAACTTTGCCTGTCCGGTGGCAGCGACCATTGCCAGTGTTCGCCCGTGGAAGGAATTCAGAGCGGTAATAACTTCATACGCACCGTTTAATTTCAACTTTCCCCAGCGCCTTGCCAATTTCACCGCACCCTCGTTGGCTTCAGCTCCGCTGTTAGCAAAAAAGACTCGCTGCAAACAGCTATTGTTTATCAAAAGTTCGGCTAACTGAAGCTGGGGAATTGTATAGACGAGATTGGTTGTTTGTATAAGAGTTTGGGCTTGTTCTTTTATTGCTTCGGTCACTGCCGGGTGGCAATGCCCCAAAACAGTTACCGCCAGACCGCCCAGAAAGTCCAGGTACTGTTTACCGGTGTCATCCCAGATATGGGCTCCTTCACCCTTTGTAATTACGACGGGAATCCGGGTAAAAGTCCGCAGATAATATTGGTCTTCTAATGCCTGCCAAGTGCTCATTTTATTCTTATCCTCTTAATCCCCTGAATATCTAAAGGGAATCAACAAATAGTTTCTTTAACACAAAAATAGAAGTGGGAAGAGAGAAGGTGTTTTAAGGAAATAAAAAATGTCATTCTGAGTGAGGAGAAAATAAGCAAAAGCTATCTTCATCATCTCGATTTTCGAGATGCCTCAGAATGACTCCATACGGGAGCGGCAGGTTAACTGATATTTATTCATCTGTATATTTTTCAAAATATTGAATTTTGAACAAACTTATTCTATCACAGTTCCGCTAATTTTTCCATCTATGTAGTTTAATAAGGCATGCGGTTGCCGCCCGTCGATAATACAAGTACATGCCTTACCGGATAACGCAATCAGGCATGCCTTAACTTTGGGAATCATACCACCGTTGGCGACATTAGATTTGATTAAAGCCTCCGCTTCTGACTCTGATAATTTCGGTAAAACCCTGCCCTGTCCGTCGTGAATACCATCGACATCGGTCAGGAAGATTAACCGGGCTGCTTTCACTGCTTTAGCGATATCACCCGCAACCAAATCAGCATTAACGTTTAATATTCCAGGTTCGCCGGGTTTCGGAGAGGCATTAGCACAAACCGTGGCTACTACCGGGGCAAATCCGCCTTCCAGCAAAGTTTGTATCGGAGCGGTGTTAACTTTTGTCACTACACCCACATAACCCAATTCACTATTTCTTATCTCGCTTTGAATAAAACCGCCGTCAGTACCGCTTATACCGATAGCTTTGCCGCCCAGGCTGTTTATTGCGGTTACGATTTCTTTATTCACCAGACCCGCTAACACGGCAATAACTACATCAAGGTTCGGTTTATCGGTAACCCGTTCGCCATTCATGAACTTCGCTTGCACACCCAGCTTCTTCAACCATTCGGTAATGGTTCTACCGCCGCCGTGGACAATCACCAGTGACTTGCCCCGCTTCTGTAACGTTGCGATATCCTCAAAAGTGGTATCGTTACTGCCCAGCGTCGAGCCGCCTATTTTGATTACTATGATATTACTCATATTTTCTCATACTCTAAAGACAAAAATTTTGGTATTGTTTTTTAATTTTTATTTTATGTGGTGTATTCGGCGTTAATTCTGATATAACCTTCGGTCAGGTCGCTGCCCCAGGCTATAGCAGTACTATCTCCCATGTTAAGCTTGACCTCAATAGGTACCTCCGTTTTCTGTAAAGCCGCCCCGGCCTTTTCCAGATTGAAGCTCTGCGGTTGACCGGCTTTGAAAACACAGATGTTACCAATGTAGATACTCACTTTATGTTCATCCACGGCTATCCCGCTGCGTCCGACGGCAGCAATAATACGTCCCCAGTTAGGGTCGTTACCGTAAACCGCAGTTTTCACCAGTGGCGAGCTTACAATCGTCCGGGCTGCCTTTCGTGCTTCAGCTTCATTTAATGCCCCGGATACGGTCGCTTCGATTAATTTCGTAGCCCCTTCTCCGTCCCGAATAATGGCTTTCGCCAGATAAATACAGACCTCATTCAGGGCTTCCTGGAATACCTCTGCATAAGGGATATCTTCCGCCGTAATCGGGTCGTTTTCCGACTGCCCGTTAGCCATCAGAAAAACCGTGTCGTTAGTACTCGTATCGCCATCTACAGAAATCATATTAAACGATATGTCCGCCGCTTTTCGCAAGGCTTCCCGTAAAAATTCCAGGTCTACTTCGGCATCGGTAGTAAGAAAACCGAGCATGGTGGCCATATCCGGATGAATCATACCGGCACCTTTGGCCGCACCGCCGATATGGAAGGTATTCTTTCCGTATTTAACTCGAACGGCGATTTCCTTTTCCACTTTATCAGTAGTCATAATTGCCTTGGCAAAGTCATGACCGCCATCCCTTGATACTTTAATTAATGGAACACTCGCCCGTATTATATCCATCGGCAAAGGCTGTCCGATAACTCCCGTACTGGCTACAAGTACGTCGGTTGCCGTTATACCGAGATTCTCCGCTACCAGCCGGCTGATTTCTTCAGCATCTGATATGCCCTGTTTACCGGTACAGGCATTGGCGCAGCCGCTATTAGCCACAATGGCCGCCGCTTTGCCCAGCTTAAGGCGTTCCTGGGATACAATAACCGGGGCCGCTTTAATGCGATTCTTCGTGAATACTCCGGCCGTATTACACGGCGCCGTAGAAAAGATAACCCCCATATCCAAACCGGCCAAGGCCTTTTTATTAATACCGGCAAAAACCGCCCCCGCCTGAAAACCATCCGGCGTGGTTACCGAGCCTTTATCGACTATATCTATTTTGTTACTCATCGGAATAAACTATATCATAACGGACATAATCCGGGCAATGAATTCAAGCCTTAACCGGCTCCAATGTTCTAGCAAATTTCCGATACCGGTAGTTTGCATAGTCTTTTACGGACATAGTAATATTTGAATGTTTATGGAATAAAGATAGGGGGCTGAACAATGGACTGGCAACCTGTAATTGAATGGCTCAAACAAGACGGCACTAGAATTCTTGTTATTTTAGTGGTGGGTATTATATTCTGGTTTCTTTTAAATAAGTTTTTACCACCAATGATCAGGAAAATGGTTAAACGGAATGCCGATGAAGAAACCGAACAAGAAGAAAAACAACGTGAAAACACCCTTATTGCTGTCTTAGACAGTATCGGACGGGTGGTAATTATTTTAATTGTTGTCTTTTCTATTTTATCGGTGTTAAATATCCC
This sequence comes from Dehalococcoidales bacterium, assembly GCA_016927955.1. Taxonomy (GTDB): domain Bacteria; phylum Chloroflexota; class Dehalococcoidia; order Dehalococcoidales; family JAFGLR01; genus JAFGLR01. The sequence goes on along the minus strand of JAFGLR010000008.1, from coordinate 20,043 downwards.
GATAGGACCGGTACTGGCCAGCTTTGGGATTGCCGGTGTTGCCGTCGGTTTTGGTGCCCAGTACCTTATCCGCGATCTGATAGCCGGTATCTTTATTATTTTGGAGAATCAATACCGGGTCAACGATGTAGTTGAAATCTCCGGGGTCTCCGGACTGGTACAACAAATTAACTTGCGTAAAACAGTCCTGCGCGACCTGGACGGCGTTGTTCATCATATTCCTAACGGCGAGATAAAAATAGCCAGTAATTTTACCCGGAATTTCTCCCGCGTTAATCTCAACATTTCCGTATCTTATGGTACGAGTCTGGACCATGCCATTAGTGTCATCAACCGGGTTGGCGAAGAGTTAGCCAAAGACCCGGCGTGGCAAGATATGATTATCACGCCGCCTAAAGTACTCAGAGTAAGCGAACTAGGTGCTTCCGGAATTGATATCAAGATTCTTGGTGACGTATTACCCAGCCAACAATGGGCGGTGAAGGGTGAATTAAGACTGCGGCTGAAGAATACATTTGATAAGGAAGGCATTGAAATACCCTGGCCGCATACTAAAGTTTATTTCGGGAATGAGCCGCCTAAAGAGACCGGAGTAACATGCCCCTCATGCTCTTACCTTAATTTAACAGGCAGTAAGTTTTGTGCCAACTGCGGTACCAGCCTTATAAAGTAAATTACCGCTTTTCGGTATAAAAATGCTATAATTGATGCTATCAATTCGGAGAGGGGAGTTTTCATATGCCATCTTACGTGTATTTTCGTAAAAAAATAATACCCTTGGAACAAGCCAAAGTTGGCGTAATGACCCATGCTCTGCACTACGGCACGGGGGCCTTCGAAGGCATCCGCGGTAACTGGAATACGGCGAAGAAACAAATTTACCTGTTCCGCTTAAAGGAACATTACGAACGGCTATTACTCGGCTGCAAGATACTTCGTATCGAATTACCATACACAGCCGATGATTTAATAAAAATAACCGTTGACGTCGTGCGGAAATGTAATTTTAAAGAAGATATTTACGTCCGGCCGCTGGCTTATAAAAGCGAAGAAACCACCGGCGTGCGTTTGCATAACCTTGAAGGTGATTTTCTGGTTTATGCCTTTCCCTGGGGTAAGTATATAGACGTTGATAAGGCCAAAGTGGCTGTTTCCAGCTGGCGGTTCCCCAAAGAAATTCCCCGTGCTAAACTGACCGGATTATATATCACTAATGCTCTGGCTAAGACCGAAGCTATCGAAAACGGTTTTGACGAAGCTATTATGCTGAATGCTGAAGGCTATGTAGCAGAAGGCAGCGGCGAAAATATTTTCCTGGTTATGGATGGGAAATTAGTGACGCCCGGCAGCTTCGACGGCCCGTTAATGGGTATCACCCGGAATACGGTGATAACCCTGGCTAAAAATGAACTGGGTATCGAGACAGTGGAACGGCATATCGATCGTGTCGAACTGTTCAAGGCGGAAGAGTGCTTTTTAACCGGTACTGCCGCTCATCTCACCCCGGTCAGTGAAATCGACCGCTTTAAAGTGGGTAACGGTGAAATCGGCCCGGTTACAGGGAAATTACAAAAGCTATATTCCGATGTAATATTGGGTAAGAAAGCCGCTTATAAAGACTGGTGTACCCCGGTATACTAGACTTCGGTATGCCAGGCTATTCCGTAACCGGCTTGGCTTGTAGAGATTTGGTCAGGCAGAGGACCTTACAACTCTCTTCAAAGGTCGAGGTAATATCGAAGGCTTCTTCGAGTATTTGCCCGATGGCGAAACTGCCGTGTCCACGTACCATTACGATACGTATGTTGACGAATGCCTGAGCAATTTTGTCCGCATAAGCTCCCGGTACGATTTGAGACTGGCAGCCGATGACCGGTACAGCACCTATTTTTTCTTTCCCCTCGTCATCGATAGGCACAATTTCAGTTTCGGATAGAGATAAGGCTACCGCATGCGGTGGATGGGCATGGACAATGGCTGAGGCCGGGGTCTGCTGATATATCGCACGGTGTACCCATAATTCCGAAGAGGCCAGTGGCGTCTGGCGGTCGTTTTTAAAAATGCCGGTCTCGATAATATCGTTTTCTTCCAGGCTACCCTTGTTGCTGCCGCGGCGGGTGATAAAGATACGGTCGCCCATACGTACACTCAAGTTTCCACCGCATCCGGAAATCAGTCCGCAGGTAAACAGACTGCTACCGATAGTTTGAAACTGCGTCAACAACATGTCGCCACCTTCATCAACGTTCCGCTTTCACTTTATACACATTAACAGTTAAAAAGCAAATTAATTTTGAAACATTAACTATTATTTGTTTTAATAGTAAAACTTTTAATTTTATTCTGCCAGTTATTCAGGATATCGGCCTTATTTTTTAACCCCGGTTTTCCCAATAAGCCCTTAGTATAACGCTTGCCTGCTTCGACGCCGGGTTGGTCTAGAGGATTGATATTATATAGGCCGCCGGTAAAATAAGTTTGTAATTCCAGCAGGAACAATAATTGCCCGATGGTGAACGGATTAATTTCGGGTAACGTCAGGCTCATACTGCTCCGGCCGGCTTCGGTTAAGGCTAATTGAGTCGCCTGTGCTTCGATATTGACAAGTCCCCCCAGTGTATTTCCGCCAAGGTAAGTAAATTCCTTTTCTCTTATTTTTGGAATCATCACTTTTACACCGGGTTTCTCCACCACCCAGAAAGTCACCATCTTATCATAAGGGCCTTCGGCATAAAGCTGAAGCTGGCTGTGCTGGTCGGTAGCCCCGAGTGCTGCAATGGGAGTTTGCCCGGCATTCACGGTTTTCCCGTTCAGGTCCTTTTCTTTACCTAAACTTTCCGCCCAGATTTGCCTGAACCAGAAAGCAGTCTCCTTCAATCCGTCACAGTAAGGCATAGTTACGGCAATATGTAATCCTTTTTTAGTATCCGCTATATAATGGATAATTCCGGCCATATAAGCCGGATTTTGCCTGAAATTATCCGCTTTACATTTTTCAGCCATATAGCGGGCACCGGCCATTAACTCAAAAATATCGATGTCCAGCATCGCCGCCGGGAAAAGGCCTACCGGGCTCAATACGGAATACCGTCCGCCTACATTTGCAGGCACGGGTAAAAAATGATAGCCGGACTTCCGGGCTAAAGTCCTTAAAGGATTAGCATTATCGTCGGTAATAACGATTGTTTTTTCGGCTGATGCGGATTTCCCCGTCCTTCTTTCGAGTATATCGCGGAAAATTAAGAACTGGCTGATAGTCTCGACGGTCGTGCCGGATTTACTAACTACTGCTGTTACAGTCTTTTCCGGGTTAACTATACCGAAGACTGCCTGACACATCACCGGGTCGATATTATCCAGGAAAAAAACCCGCGGGGCTTTCCTTTTGTTTTTCGGTAATAAATTATGTAACGGATGACAAAGTGCATTAAACAGGGCTTTACCGCCCAGAGCCGAGCCGCCGATACCTAATACGACCAAATCGTCGCAATTTTGCCGTAAACTATCGGCTAATTCTCTTATTTTATCAGCCGACTCCATATCGGATGGAAGATTATAAAACCCGAGTTTGTTATTCTTACGTTCTCGGGCAATTGTTTTTATAATTTTATCAGCCTGAGGAACTACCGAAGCAATATCTTTTTCCGTTATGCCGCATTTATCCCCGATGAACTCCGACATCATCTGACTGTAGTCCAACCGGATATCCATTCCTTTAACCAAGTCTATATCTTTGCAGCGCGGCATAATTCTCCTTTTCATCCGATGTTATCATCAGGCAGGTCAATCGGTCAAATTATAACCGGTTGCGGTTTGCATTACGTGCGTTCTGACCTTTAAAATGTCTATCGGAGAATTGTATGTTTGAAGTATTAACCGATAGATTAAGTAAAGTCTTCAGCTGGCTGAATAATAAAGGCCGGCTGGAAGAAAAAGATGTCGATGACGCCTTACGCCAGATTCGTTTAGCCCTGCTGGAAGCCGATGTAAATTTTAAAGTCGTCAAGGACTTTATTGCCAAGGTCAGAGAAAGAGCCGTTGGTGCCGCCGTAATGGAAAGCCTGACTCCCGGCCAGCAAATCGTAAAAATAGTCAATGAAGAGTTAATCGTAACCCTCGGCGAACCAAGTAAACTGACCCAGGCTTCACACCCACCCTCGGTAATTATGATGGTCGGCTTACAGGGCAGCGGTAAAACGACTTCGGCAGCCAAACTGGCCTATCATCTGAAACACTCCGGACAGCGGCCTTTACTGGTTGCTGCCGATAACCGCCGTCCCGCCGCCATAGAACAACTGGTCACACTGGGCCAACAGAATGATATCCCGGTCTATGCCGAATCACCAACAGCGGCCAGCACTGTTATTTGTGCCCACGCTTTGGAACGGGCGAAAGAAATCGCCGCCACGTGGGTTATTGTTGATACCGCCGGACGTTTACATATCGACGAAGAACTGATGGCGGAAATCGTCGAAGTTAAGAAAGTCATCAACCCGAACGAAGTATTATTGGTTGTGGATGCCATGACCGGCCAGGACGCCGTGCAGGTTGCTGCCGAATTCCACGCCAAAGTCAGCTTGTCCGGCCTGATTATGACCAAGATGGACGGCGATGCCCGCGGCGGGGCCGCGCTTTCTATTCGCTGGGTCAGCGGTGTGCCGATTAAATTCATGGGCATTGGTGAAAAAGTCAGCGCCTTCGAGCCGTTTTATCCCGACCGCCTCGCCTCCCGGATTCTGGGGATGGGCGATATGCTGACGCTCATTGAAAAGGTGGAAAAAACCGTCGATGAAAAGAAAGCCAAGGAACTGGAAAAGAAGGTCCGCACCGCTACTTTCGACCTCGATGATTTCCTTCAACAGCTCAAGGAAATAAGGAAAATGGGACCGTTAAGCCAGTTAGTCGATATGCTGCCCGGAATGAACAAACTCGCCGGGCGCGTATCGGACGATGTTCAGGAAAAGAATATGCGGAAAGTCGAAGCTATCGTCCAATCTATGACGATGGATGAAAGACACCATCCTGAGGTTATCAACGGCAGCCGCCGTAAACGCATCGCCAAAGGCAGCGGCACCACACTACAGGATATCAACCAGTTTCTTAACCAGTTCCAGCAGATGCGTAAGCTGATGAAGGGCGGCTTCGGCGGTAAATTCAATAAGAAACTAATGCAGAATTTCAAAGGATTCGGTTAAATAACCGAATATCAAGATACAATAACCAAACAATATTATTCTTGTAGCGGCGGGTCTTAGACCAACCATTAAATAGGCGATTCCGGGAAAAGCCGGAATCTAATTTGATATATATTTTTCCTGGTTCCCGACTTGCGTCGGGATAGATAAGGTTTATTCCAGATAATCCTTTAATCTGCGGCTGCGGCTGGGATGGCGCAGTTTACGGAGGGCTTTGGCTTCAATCTGGCGGATGCGCTCACGGGTAACGCCAAACTCTTTACCTACTTCTTCCAGCGTGCGGCTCCGTCCGTCTTCCAGTCCGAATCTCAATACGAGTACCCGCTGTTCACGCGGTGTTAAAGTAGAAAGAACTTCATCGATTTGTTCTTTCAATAATTGTTTCGTAGCCGCATCGGAAGGAGGGAGAGCATTGCTGTCCTCGACGAAATCGCCGAGGCGGCTGTCCTCTTCTTCGCCGATAGGTGATTCCAGGGAAATCGGCAACTGGGATACCTTAACGATACCCCTGACCTTATCCGAAGGGATTTCCATCTCTTTGCTGATTTCCGAGGAGGTCGGCTCGCGCCCGTATTTTTGTGCCAGATAGCGGCTTACGCGTAATAATTTATTGATTGTTTCCACCATATGTACCGGAATACGAATAGTACGTGCCTGGTCGGCAATGGCGCGGGTAATAGCCTGCCGTATCCACCAGGTGGCATAAGTACTGAATTTAAAACCGCGCCGGTAATCGAACTTTTCTACCGCCCGGATAAGACCGATATTACCTTCCTGGACCAAATCCAGTAAAGACATACCGCGACCGATATGCTTCTTGGCGATACTCACTACCAGGCGCAGGTTAGCCTCGATGAGATGGCTTTCCGCCCGTTCCGCTTCCCGCTGGATAATATTCTGGTACTCACGAAACTTTGCTTCTTTCACTTGAAGCTTACCGACAAAAGCCGGGTCGTTTACCATCTTGTCCATATCGTTGAAAGTAACTTTACTATCGATAAATCCGAACACTTCGATGGGCATCATTTCAATATCGAGGGACAGCCGGATAAGATTTTGCTCGGTATCGATAACCGACCGGTCCAATTTACCGGCAATCGCGTAAACGAAAGGCTGGTTGATACCGGTATCCAGTGTCTCCCGCAGCTTCGATTCGTTAATCGATTCCTTAAACTTTTTACCCGGTTTCAAGCCTATTTGGTCTTGAATTGCGTGAATTAAATTTACGTTCTGCACTATTTCCTGCAGCATTGTAATAACGATATCCGTTACAGAAGGCTGGACATTATATTTCTTAAACCAGGCTTGCTTGATGCTATTGATATGTTTACCGTGCTCGATATTTTTCGCTAAAACCTTTTCATCTCCGGCAGTGAGTAAATGTACCCTTCCGATTTCGTGCAGATACATCCGTACGGGGTCATCGACTACTTCCTGCTGCTGCATATCATCGGCTGTTGATTCTATTTCCAGCTCAGTAGCTTCTTCCGCTACCTTTTCGAGTTCGCCCGGTACTTGCTGCCAGAGTTCATCCGGCCCTTCGATATCATCGGGCATGTCTTCAAGGTCGGCCGATGTCGGTTCCACTTCGGTGAAATCAGACTCCGCCAGACCTTCTTCTATCGGTTCGTCCTCGACTTCTTTTTCGTCGGACAACCAAGCTAAATATTCCTTCTCGTCTTCCATTCCTTACCCCTTCTGGTGCAAACTCCGCTGAGCAAAGACATCTCTTAAAGTAGCAGAAGCACTAATACCCTGTTCTTCAAGTTTAGCTAATTCAGCATCGGTTCCGCCCGTTTCCCTCTCCAAAGCCAAAACCTGCGCCTTTTTTCGCTCTAAATGGCGCGAGTACTTTTCCCGCAGTCTTAAGCTGCAGTCAGTATATTTCTGTTCGAGATGGGATGCCGGTATTTTTTTCTCCACTAAATATTGAAGATGTTCTCGTATACTATTGTCAAGTTGCTCTTTCAGCAACTCAAGTTCCTGGTTATTTCGCCACGCCAGAAATATTTCCCGGTTTTCGGTGCTTTCAAAATATTCTGCCGGCAATTCTGCTGCCAAATCCTTAATTTCCGGGTGCTGTACCAAAAGCGAAAGTAAATATTCTTCTACCGGATTAGATAATGACGACTGCACAATTTTTGTAGTTTCAGTTTCTACTTTACCGGTTTTCGCCCCGCCTTTTATTTTGTTTAAAGCCATCTGCATGCCGCGGTAGCTGGAACCGGTCATCAGCCGTAGTTGTTCCAGATAATGGTCTCTTCTGACATCATTATTAATACCGGCGATTACCGGTAAGAGCTTTCCCTCCGCAACCGTTTTATCTTTTACTTTGCTTAAATCCAGTCCGGCGGTAGCGGTCTTAATGGTAAAATCCACAACCGGAATGGCTTCTGCTACCAGCTTTTGCCAGACGGCAGCATCTTCCTTTATCACTTCGTCCGGGTCTTTGCCTTCCGGCAGAAGGACGACTTTTACTTCATTATTGAGCAGGTTTTCATACTGCACCGTCCGCAGCATTGCCTCTTCTCCGGCAGCATCCGCATCGAGAGCCAGTGCTACATTCGTTGTCAGCCTTTTAACCGTACTGATTTGTCTTTCGGTTATTGAAGTCCCCATCGAAGCGATGACATTATTAAAACCGTACTGGTGGGGTATTATCACATCCAGATAACCTTCGACGAATATTGCCACATCTGCTTTCCTTATCGCTTCGGCGGCATTATTTATTCCATACAGACTGCCGCTCTTGTCAAATACCGGGGTTTGCGGCGAGTTGATATATTTGGGCAGCGAATCATCCAGTACCCTCGCCCCGAAGCCGGTTACATTTCCTTTAATATCGCAAATAGGAAACATAATTTTATGGCGGAAGCGGTCATAAGTCTTATTACCGGTATCGGAGCGGTTGATTAACCCGCCCTGCAGCAGTTCCTTTTCCGTGTAACCTTTGTCCATAAGGTAATTTTTCAGGACTTCCCAGTTGTCAGGGGCGTAACCGAGCTGGAATTTCACCATGGTTTCCGCAGTTAAACCTCGCTCTTCCAGATAATCTCTTGCCTGTTTGGCCGCTGGTGTCTTCAAGAGCTGGTGATAATATTCGGCGGCGGTACGGTTGATTTGTAAGAGACGCTCTTTCTCATCCTTTTCGCCTTCCCGCTCGTGGTAAGCGGGTAAGGTAACACCGGCTCGTTCCGCCAGGTAGCGCAGGGCTTCCCCGAACTCGATACCCTGTTTCTTCATAATGAAAGAAAAAACATCGCCGCCGGTATTACAGGCACCGAAACAATGCCAGCTTTGCTGGTCCGGATAGACGAAAAACGAAGGTGTCTTTTCCGTATGAAACGGGCATAAACCACGGTATGTTTTACCCGCTTTGGTTAACTTGGTGAACTGCCCGATAACCTCGGCGATATCCGTCCGCTGCTTAACTTCTTCGATAACACTCATATCTTTGCCCATCAATGATATTTCAAATCCGTGAAACGTGCAAGGGAATTTCAAAAAATTACTAGTGATTTATAAGATTTATAATTATATAGTATATACGGAATATATTAAATATTTATTACGGTAAACTATTAAGAATATTTAAAGTTGCAGCTGTTTTGCCAGGTTCAGGGCATACTGGTCGGTCATTCCGGAAACGTAATCGACCACGCGCCGGGCAGTTTCATCTGCATAAGCACGGAATTCCGGAGGCATTTTATTTTCATGTTTATTAAAATATCGATAGAGAAAACGAATGGTCTTTTTAGCCTGAGATAATTCGGCTTTGGAAGTAGCGGAATTATAGACTCGGGCGAAGAGAAAATCCCGCATTGTCTCAGCCGCTTTTAAAACAGCTGGACTCATACCTATTTTTACCTTACCTCTACCCTTCCCGCTCAAACCCCAGGAAAACTCCACAATATCGCTTACCATCCTATTAATGCGTGCGGAATGAGAATGCCCCAATACTTCCGAGGCTTGTTTCGGCAGGTCGTCTTCGGTAATAAGATTTGCCCGGATAGCATCGCCGATATCATGATTGATGTAAGCTATCATATCCGCTATCTTGCAGATTTCACCTTCGAAGGAACCGACCTCGCCCCAATCTTTCCCGAAAAGTTTCTCGACGCCGGTTTTTGAATGGTGCAGAATACCGTTCCGCACTTCCCAGGTAAGATTGAGTCCCCGGCCATCCTTTTCCAGTTTTTCTACGACGCGCAGGCTCTGTTCGTTATGATGAAAACCGCCCGGGTAAAGCTCATTCAGGACGCCCTCGCCGATATGACCGAAAGGAGTATGTCCCAAATCATGTCCAAGAGAAATCGCCTCTGTTAAATCCTCATTCAGGTTCAGCGCGCGGGCAATCGTCCGTGCGATTTGGGAAACCTCTAAAGTATGAGTCAGCCGGGTGACATAATGGTCACCGGAAGGCATAATAAAGACCTGAGTTTTATGCTTCAAGCGGCGGAAGGCCTTGCAATGGATAATCCGGTCGCGGTCGCGCTGAAAGACGGTACGTATCGGGTCGGAGTCTTCAGGTTTTTCCCGACCTTTCGACAGGCGACTTTTTACCGCATAAGGCGATAAACTCTCTTCTTTTTGTTCCGTGGTCTGGCGTATTTTCAGCCGCTCGATCACTTCTTCTCTAGACGAGCTTCGGCCTCGGCGATTATTCCCCGGGTCGTGCCTATCATATCCGGGCTGACCGAGACCGAGGTAATACCCCATTTAACCAGCTTTTCGGTTAGTTCGGGATAGACCGAAGGTGCCTGCCCGCAGATGGAAGAGGTTACTCCCATACTCTTGGAGGTTTTAATAACCTTTTCGAGAGACAGCGTAACCGCTTCGTTCCGTTCGTCGAAGACGGAGGCCAGTTTTTCACTGTCACGGTCGACACCCAGGGTAAGCTGGGTCAGGTCGTTAGAGCCGATGGAAACACCATCGATGCCCACTTCAAGGAACTTATCGATAAGGATAACATTGGAAGGTACTTCCACCATCATCCAGAGTTTAAAATCGGGACCGCGTTTCAACCCTTCCGCTTCCATTAATTCTTTAGTCCGTTTTAGCTCTGCCACGGTACGGACAAACGGTAACATTACATAAAGATTCTTATAGGTTTCTCTTACCTTTTTAATCGCATTCAGTTCCAGTTTGAATACTTCTATATCTGTAATATAACGTGAAGTACCTCGATAACCAAGCATTGGGTTTTCTTCTTCGCCTTCATACTGGGCTCCTCCGGTCAGTTCCCGGTATTCATTTGTCTTGAAATCATTGGTGCGGTAAACTACCGGGCGGGGATGGAAAGCTTTAGCAAATGCTTCGATACCGGCCGCCAGTTTATCGGTAAATTCTTTACCGCGGCCCTGGCTCATCATATATTGCGGATGTTCGCCAATTTGGGCGACGATAAATTCAGCACGTAATAACCCGACGCCATCAACATTCCGTGCGGCTACTCTTTCTGCCAGTTCCGGCTGGGCTAAATTAACATAAACCCGAGTTCGGGTTTTAATGTCCTCTTTGCCTACTTCGGAAGCCGCTGCTTGAATGGCAACTTTACCGTTATATACTCTACCTTTGGAACCATCGACGGTAATTATCTGGCCGTCCTTTAGTATGGCCATCGCTTTACCCGTACCCACGATGCAGGGAATACCCAGTTCGCGGCTGACGATGGCGGCGTGGGCTGTCCGTCCGCCGCGGTCGGTAACGATACCGGCCGCTCTTTTCATCGCCGGCACGAAGTCCGGAGTGGTCATTTCGGCCACTAAAATATCACCGTCCATCACCTTATCTATCTGGGAAGCGTCCGCGACAATTTTTACCGGGCCGTTAGCAATACCCGGGCTAGCCGGGGCACCGGATAATAATACCGGTGCGTTGATTTCTGTAACGACATCGGCTCTTTCTTTAGTCGTAGTTACCGGACGGGTCTGGACGATATAGATTTTACCGCCTTCTTTCGCCCATTCGATATCCTGCGGGAATTTATAGTGCTCTTCCAGACGGGTACCAATCTTAGCTAACTCAACGATGTCCTCATCGGTAATTTTTTGGGCGGCCTGTTCCTTGGCGGTTAAGGGAATTTTGACATTGATGTCTTCGCCCTTGCCCTTGCCCTGTTTGATTAGTTTCCATTCTTGTTTGGCTATCTCTTTGCTGACTATTTTATAATCACTCTTGTTTACCAGATACGTATCCGGCGTAACGTCACCGGAAACAATCATTTCGCCTAACCCGATTACCGCTTCTATGGTAATTTTACTGCGGTCGTTGGAAATAGGCTCCAAAGTAAACATAACACCGGAAACTTCGGACTGTACCATGCGCTGGACCGGGACGGCAATGCCGACCTTAAAATGGTCGAATTTCTGCTCTATCCGGTAGAAAATAGCCCGGGCCTCAAAGAGAGAAGCCCAGCATTCCTGTACGGCATGGACCACATCATCAGCACCTATAACATTAAGGAAGGTGCGCTGCTGTCCGGCAAAGGAGGCTTCGGGGAGGTCTTCAGCAGTGGCCGAAGAACGCACGGCAACAAACCCGTCGCCCATTTTCTTATATGCTTGCTTTATATCCTCAGCCAGGTCGGCAGGCATAGTAGCCTCGGAAATAATCTGTTTGATCCGTGCGGAAATATCCTGAAGCTGTTTACTATCATTGGAATTTAGCGGCTGCAAAATATTACGGATTCCATCCATAAGATTTGCTTTTTTAAGAAAATCGTAATAAGCACTGGCCGTAATGATAAAACCGGGGGGTACGGGAATATTAGCCTGGGTCATCTCGCCGAGGTTAGCACCTTTACCGCCAACCAGAGCAACATCCGATTTACCTACTTCATTGAACCATACAATCGCCTTCTGGCCCTCAAGCATTTACTATCCTCCTTTGTACTTAGCCGGGGGTCGTATTACCGATGATACATTACCAATTATAGAAAATTGAGACTTACATTAGCAAATCGTATGATAACCACACGGAAAGCAATTTTATATTATTTTGAGCGCTATTTTCTACACTGGAAAACCGGAATCCCATCGACAAAATTCAGTTGACAGTGCTAAAGGGGTGGGGTAGAATTATCTGGTCTGGGTGTAGGAGGGTTTGTCTATGATTGAGATGGCGATTGATAGCATTCGCGTAAGTTTAATGAACTACCAGAGGGTAGTTATATTAAAAGAGAAGGTAGCGGAGCGCTACTTACCGATATGGATTGGCCCAGCGGAAGCTGATGCTATTGCCGTAAAACTTCAGGGAGTTACCGTACCCCGGCCGCTGACTCATGACCTGCTTTGCTCCGTCATCGAATCTCTGGGAGCTTCCGTCAATTCCATTATCGTCAGCGACCTTAAAAACGATACGTTTTTCGCCAAGATTATGCTCAATGTCGACGGTAATGTTGTCGAAATTGATTCCCGTCCCAGTGACGCGCTGGCTATAGCCGTCAGATGTGAAGTATCCATATTTGCCGATGAGTCGGTAATGGATAAAGCCGGCATTTACCTCGACCAGGAAACCGGCAAACCGTCCGCCGAATCCGGCGACGCTACCACCGCCGAAGGCAAGAAAATTTCGGATGAAGAAATGAAAAAGCTTTCTGCCTTTAAAGACTTCATCAATACGCTGGACCTGGAAGATTTCAACAAGCGTAAATCCTAGCATCATCTAAACAGAATAAGCACAAAAGCCTCCGGATGGAACCGGAGGCTTTTGTTTTCCAAGCAATTCCTTTTGCTTTAAGGGACTGTTTTCTAAGACTTTAGTGCTACTTATTTTAGGTTATTAGTCCGATATTATCGAATAATAATGCTTTTTACCTGATTTAAGCGTGAATTTATCTTGATATGAATACCAGTTTAATGCTAAAATTTCTACAATCCTAATTCTAGGGTTCGTTTTGGTTATTCATCTAGCACTTGAAATTGAAATATAGTTTTGTTAACCTGCTTACGTGAGTAAATGGGAATTAGCGGCCAGACTGACCGGAATCGGATTCTTTATCGGCGGCTCTATGGTATTGGGTATCTGGGGCGGCCTCTGGCTCGACAAAACAGTTAACACAAGCTTTTTCTGGATTATTGGATTACTACTGGGTATTATCGTAGCCGGATGGGGGGTTTACCGGATATTACGCCCTTTCTTGAACGGTAAAAGCGATAATAACCAAAATAACGGAAGAGACGGCTAGTGAAAAAAAAGGGATGTTTAGGTTGCTCCTTTCCTCTGGTTATTACGATTGGTGTAATAACCATTGCTCTTTTTGCAGTCGGGTTTATCGCCGGACCAATCGGCAAAGCAGTCTTACCATCTGCACATGAAGCTCTTCCCCATTGGATGATAGTCCCTCTGTCTGAGATAACGTTACCGGCACATCCTGTTTTCTATATCGGTTCTTTTGGTGTTACCAACAGTATAATTGCCGGTTGGATAACCACTGTCGTCATTTTTCTGATATTCTTTTTCGCCACCAGAAAATCCAAGCTTATTCCCGGTAAATTCCAGAACCTGGTCGAGTGGTTCGTTAACGGTATGATGGACTTTTTCAAAAATGTCGGCGGCGAAGAGAATACCAGACGGTTCTTCCCCTTTGTCGGCAGTATTTTCCTTTTCGTTATGGTCAATGCCTGGATGAACCTTATCCCCGGTTTCGGCTGGGCCGTGCATGAAGGCGGCGAGCCTTTCTTACGCGGTGCCAATACCGATATTAACGTCCCGCTGGCTCTGGCATTATATTCTTTCGTCGGGGTAACCTATGTCGGTTTCAAGACACATAAAGCAAAATTCGCGGAACAGTATTTGAACTTTAGACCGCTGGGAAAAGGGTTCAAGCTCCTGTTTACCGGTAAATTTAAACCGGGAATAACCGGAATCTTGAACGGTTTCGTAGCGGCTGTAGTAGGCATATTAGAATTATTAAGTTACTTCATCCGTATCATAAGCTTTACCTTCCGTCTTTTCGGTAATATGCTGGCCGGCGAAATCCTTATTTTGATGTTAACGTTCCTGTTCCCATACATCGTTAGCATTGCCGGTTACGGTCTGGAATTTTTAGTTGGTCTTATCCAGGCCTTGATATTCTCCAGCTTAACCATGGTATTCCTGACTATGGCCGCCGCCCCGCTTGAGGGCGAACATGGTCATTAAATAAGTATATAAATAGAAGGAGAACGATAAAATGGAAGCTGAGGCAGCAAAATTATTGGCAACAGGTATTGCAGCCGGTCTGGGCATGATAGGACCCGGTCTGGGCGTCGGTCTAATCGGTTTCGGTGCCATGCAGGCGCTGGGACGCAACCCGGAAGCCAGAGGCCCTATCCAGACTAACATGATTCTGTCTATCGTGTTCGCCGAAGCGGTAGCTATCTACGGCTTAATCGTAGCTATCCTACTTATCTTCGTCGCATAAAATAAAGGCCTTGTGGCCGTTACCCGGTCACCAGATATTCCGGACCACCGGAAGGAGAGTAGCCTATGGAAGCAGAAGGTATCGCAGCATTAGGCATTAATTGGGCACAACTGATAGCCCAGATAATTAACTTCGGAATCGTCTTTGCTATTTTGGCTTTTTTGGGATTCCCTTGGCTCAATAAGAAGCTAAAAGAGAGAGAAATGAAAATAAAAGAGAGCCTGGAACAGGCTGAGCAGGTAAAAGCCCAGGCGGCTAGTGCCGAAGAAGAAGTTAAAAAGCAGGTTGAAGCCGGCCGTAAGGAAGGGCAGGAAATCGTGGCCCGTGCCATGCGTTCCGGGGAAGAACTTGTCCAGAAAGCCCAGGAGCAGGCAAAGGTGGAAGGTGCCGCCTTATTGGCTAAAGCTAAAGCGGATATCAGCCATGAGCGCGACCAGGCTATCGTCGAAATAAGACAACAGTTCGGCGACCTGACGATTGCAGCCGCCGAAAAAGTAATCGACCGCTCTCTGGATAAAGAAGCCCATAAGCAACTCATTGAAAAGATACTTACCGATAGCCAGCCGAAACAGGGATAAATAAGGAGATTCAGTGGCAACCAGCAGGGTAAATGCAAAACGTTACGCTCAGGCCATCTTCGAGATTGCTCAAGAGCGGCAAGAACTGACCAAGTGGCAGGCCGACCTGCAAAGAATGGCCGCACTTAGGCATGATCCTGTTTTGCTGACGCTGCTGGCCAGCCCCAAGCTGACATTCCAGGATAAAACTAAATTGGTTGATGAACAACTAGAGGGTATCAGTCCGCTGGCCCGGAATCTGGCTTACCTGCTGGTGGAGAAAAACAAAATTAGCTGGATCGGCAATATTGCGGAAGCCTACCAGCAGCTCGTTGATAACTATAACGGTATTCAACATGCTGTGGTAACAACCGCTCTACCGGTGGAAGGCGGCGAAGCAGCCCGGTTAGAGGAAGCTCTGACATCGTTAACCGGAAAAAAAATAATCCTACGGACTGAGACGGATGCCGGTATTATCGGCGGTATGATTGCCCGGATTGACGGACAGTTGCTGGACGGCAGCGTCCGCAGCAAGCTGTTAGCTTTGAAAAAGGAACTGGCGGGCAGAGAAAAATAATATATACGCTACGCCATACTTAAATATATGTTAGAAATTCGATCTCCAGAAGGGGAGGTGACCTTAAGTGACAATTAGAGGGCAGGATATAGTATCGGTACTTAAACAGCAGATTAAACAATTCGGTACGACCAGCACACTGGTAGATGTCGGTACCGTAATTGAAATCGGTGATGGTATCGCCCGCATTCAGGGCTTAGCCGGCGTGAAATACGGTGAACTTTTACAGTTCCCCAATAATCTGATGGGCATTGCTCTGAACCTGGAAGAGGACAGCGTCGCTGCCATTATCGTCGACGATTACACGGCGGTCAAAGAAGGCGACGAGGTGCGTTCAACCGGCCGTATCGCCGAAATACCTGTCGGTGAGGCACTCATCGGACGTGTCGTTGACCCGCTGGGACGTCCTCTCGACGGTAAAGGTCCTATCAATACCGAGAAGACCCAACCTATCGAGAGAATCGCTCCCGACGTAACCAAACGGCAGTCCGTTAATACTCCGGTACAGACCGGTATTAAAGCTGTCGACAGTCTTATCCCTATCGGCCGCGGCCAGCGCGAACTTATCATCGGCGACCGCTCAACCGGTAAGACTTCTATTACAATCGACACTATTATCAACCAGAAAGGCGGCAATCTTATTTGCGTCTATGTCGCCATCGGCCAGAAAGCCTCTAAAGTCGCCCGTCTGGTCGCTAACCTGGAAGAATATGGGGCGATGGCCCACTCAATCGTCGTGGCCGCTAACGCCGCAGATTCCGTCGCCTTACAATACCTGGCACCTTACTCCGGTTGTGCTATCGGTGAAGAGTTTATGGAAAATGGCAAAGACTCGCTGGTAGTGTATGACGACCTTTCCAAGCATGCCTGGGCTTACCGGCAGATGTCATTACTGCTCCGCCGTCCGCCGGGACGTGAAGCTTACCCCGGCGATGTTTTCTACCTGCACTCCCGTCTGCTAGAGCGTGCCTGTAAATATTCCGATGAATTCGGCGGCGGCTCGTTAACCGCTCTCCCGATTATCGAAATACAGGGCGGGGACCTATCAGCTTACATCCCGACCAACGTCATTTCGATTACCGACGGACAGATATACGTAGAATCCGACTTATTTAATGCCGGTCAACGTCCCGCTTTAAACATCGGTCTTTCCGTATCCCGCGTCGGCAGTTCGGCACAGACCAAAGCAATGCGGCAGGTAGCCGGACGTTTAAAGCTGGAACTGGCCCAGTACCGTTCACTGGAGGCCTTCGCCCAACTCGGTACCAGTGGTCTGGATAAAGCTACCAAAGCCCAGTTGGAACGCGGGCGCCGTATTATGGAAGTGTTAAAACAGCCGTTAAATAGCCCGGTACCGGTCGAAAAGCAGGTTATTATTCTCTTCGCATCTATTAACGGCTACATCGATGATGTCCCGGTGGAAAAAGTAACCGCCTTCGAGTCCGGATTACAGAGCTACATGGATACCAATCATCCGGAAATTGTCAAGGAAATCAGTGAAAAGAAAGAAATTAAACCGGAAACCGAAACCGCTTTGAGAAACGCTCTCGCCGAGTTTAAAAAAGGCTTTACTTTTTAATAATTAATTATATTTAGAATTTGGGATTTGGGATTTAATATAAGATGGCTAGTCTGAGAATAATAAAAAGACGTATTCGCAGCGTCCAGAACATCTCCAAGATTACACAGGCAATGCAAATGGTTGCCGCGTTAAAGATGAAACGTGCCCAGGAACGGGGTATCGCCGGACGGCCTTACGCTGAAAAAATCACTCAGGTTATCGCCGACCTGGCCGCCTTATCCCGTCCATCAGACCCATTGCACCCCTTGTTGCAGCAGCGTCCTGTGAAAAACAGTATTGTCGTACATATTACCCCCGACCGCGGACTCTGCGGTAGTTTAGTCGGTAATCTTAACCGCAAAACGGCCAGCTTCGTCCTAGAACAGCAGGCCCAAAATAAACCTGTCTCCCTGGTCACCGTCGGACGTAAAGGGCAGGATTACATGAGGCGCTACGATCTGAAATTTTTGGCCGAGTTCAGCGACATGGGTGACAGTCCCAGCCAAATGGATACTCTGGCCATTTCCAAAATAATTATCGATGAATTTACCAACTCTGCGGCAGATTCAGTATATATTGCCTACACCCAGTTTGTGAATACGTTGGTACAGAAACCTATGTTATTACAGATATTACCGATTAAACCCGCTGAACTGCCCCCGATGGAAAACGTCGAATATATTTACGAACCAAATTCAGCCGTCGTACTAGGTGGTTTGCTGCCCCGGTTTATTGAAATGCAGGTTTATCATTCCATATTAGAGTCTATTGCCAGCGAGCAATCCGCCAGAATGGTGGCGATGAAAGCCGCTACGGATAACGCTAAAGAACTGACCACCGACCTGACGCTGGTTTATAACAAAGCCCGTCAGGAGGCTATCACCAAGGAGTTACTCGATATCACCGCCGGTGCGTCAGCATTGTCTTAATCCCGAGGAGGTTGTTATGGCTAAAGGTAAAGTGGTACAGGTAATCGGTACGGTCGTGGATGTCGAATTTCCGCCCGACCAGTTGCCAGCCCTTTTTAACTCCATTGAGATCCAGTCAGGAGGAGAAAAAATCGTCCTGGAAGTCCAGCAGCATATCGGTAATAACTGGGCCAGGTGCGTTTCACTTTCTCCTACCGAAGGTCTGGCTCGCGGCGTCGAAGTTGTTGATACTGGCGCGGCTCTCAGTGTACCGGTCGGTCCGGAAACACTGGGACGCCTGTTTAACGTGCTGGGAACCGCTCTGGATAATCTCGGTGATGTTAATACTAAAGAGAAATGGCCGATTCACCGCATCCCACCGTCACTGGAAGAGCAGAGAACAACCACCCAGATAATGGAAACCGGTCTGAAAGTCGTCGACCTGGTCGCTCCGTTTACCAAAGGTGGTAAAGTCGGTGCTTACGGCGGTGCGGGCGTCGGTAAGACCGTTATTATTCAGGAACTTATCCGCAACATAGCTACCGAGCACGGCGGTTTCTCCGTATTTACCGGTATCGGCGAACGTTCTCGTGAAGGTAATGACCTCTGGAAAGAAATGGAAGCCTCCGGCGTTCTGGAGAAAACCGTAATGGTCTTCGGGCAGATGAACGAACCGCCAGGAGTACGTCTCCGCGTCGGTTTAACCGGTCTGACGATGGCAGAATATTTCCGCGATGTCGAAGGCCGCGATGTGTTATTGTTTATCGATAATATTTACCGTTATACCCTGGCCGGTATGGAAGTCTCGGCTCTGTTAGGGCGTATGCCTTCCGCCGTTGGTTATCAGCCGACCCTGGCCACCGAAGTCGGTGAGTTGGAGGAAAGAATTACCTCCACCAGCAAAGGTTCCATCACTTCTTTCCAGGCTATTTACGTCCCCGCGGATGATTATACCGACCCCGGCGTGGCGACGACCTTCGGCCATCTCGATGCCGTTATCGCCCTGGAAAGATCAATCGCCGAGCAGGGTCTTTACCCGGCCGTAGACCCGCTAACCTCGACTTCCCGTATTCTTTCCCCGGAAATCGTTGGTAAAGACCACTACGAAGTCGCTAGAGGCGTCCAGAAGATATTACAGCGTTATAAGGACTTACAGGATATTATCGCTATTCTTGGTATCGAGGAGTTAGGCGAAGAAGACAAGCAGGTTGTTGCCCGGGCCCGCCGCATTCAGCGTTTCCTGTCGCAACCGATGTTCGTCAGTGAAGTCTTCACCGGCCGTCCCGGAAAATACGTTCCGATTGCGGAAACCGTCCGCGGCTTCAAAGAAATTCTCGAGGGTAAGCACGATGACTTACCGGAGCAGGCCTTCTTTATGGCCGGTACTATCGATGATGTCATTGCCGCTGCCAAGGAGATGAAGTAGTGCCCATTAAGTTTGACATAGTCACCGCTGAGCGTCTGGTCTTTTCCGACCAGGTTGATGAGGTGGTTGCTCCCGGCACCGAAGGCGAGTTGGGTATATTACCGCATCATGCGCCGTTAATGACGATGCTGAAACCGGGAGAAATAATGCTGAGGAAAAGCGGCGAGCAAATCTCGCTGGCAGTAGCCGGCGGTTTTCTGGAAGTCCGTCCCGACCACGTTATTGTTCTGGCTGATGCCGCCGAAAGGGCTGATGAAATCGATACCGCCCGTGCGGAAGCCGCGAAAAAACGTGCCCAGGAACGTCTGGTAAAGTCGGATACAGAAATCGAGAAAGCCCGTGCGGAAGCCGCCTTACGCCGCGCGATTGCCCGCCTGGATGTCGCCGAGAAGAGAAAGAGAGCCCGTAAGGGG
>JAFGLR010000097.1 GCA_016927955.1 Dehalococcoidales bacterium | reverse complement strand
TCTCCATCTAATTATTCCTCTTTCTCTTAAAATCAATTACAATATAAACTAACAACTTATAACTCATATGCAAGAAATCTTTGATAAATACGTTAACTCATATCTTCAGGCGGAGAAAAATCTCTCGCCCAATACCGTACGTAATTACAAAATCGGGATGCGGGATTTCTCCCGCTTTCTCGTCTCTAAAAAAATTACGTCACTGGAATTCGTGGATAAAAACGTTATCCGCAGCTACCTCGCTTATTTAATGAAAGAGGGCATAAAAAAAGGCACCATATCCGGTAAATTATCTGCGGTGCGTTCTTTTTTCACCTACCTGAAAAGAGAGGAAATGATTTCGAACAATCCGGTAGCCAACATTTCCTCTCCCAAACTCGATAAACGATTACCGGCTTTCCTGACACAGGAAGAGGTCGAACGGCTCTTAAAAACTCCCGACCTCACCAAACCGCAGGGGTTACGCGACCGGGCTTTACTGGAACTGCTTTATGCCTCCGGCCTGCGTGTCAGCGAACTGGTCAGCCTCCGGCTGGACCAGATTAATCCCGAAACACGGGAAATCCGGGTTATCGGCAAAGGCTCGAAGGAAAGAATGGTGCTGATGGGTTTGCCCGCCACCCGAGCACTTACGGAATATTTAAACAAAGGCAGGCCTTTACTATTGAAAGATAAGGGCAGCGAAGCGGTCTTTGTTAACCGGATGGGACGCCGCATTCCCGCCCGCCGTGCCCAGAAAATCCTGATTGAAATTGCCAAACAGGCCGGTTTTCACAAACGGGTCTATCCCCATTTGTTAAGGCACACTTTCGCCACCCATTTATTAGACCACGACGCTGATTTAAGAGTAGTACAGGAGCTATTAGGGCATGAGAGCCCCTCCACCACCCAGATTTATACGCACGTTACCCGGGCTCAGGCAAAAAAGGTTTACCTGTCCGCCCACCCGATGGCAAAGGAAGAATGATTAGCGATTTAAGATTTATGATATTCTTAAATCATATTTCATAAATATTTGATCCGGAGTGATATGGACATAACCGAAAGAATCCGAAAACTCAGAGAAATGTTCACTGAAAAAGAAATCGACGGCATATTGATTTCTCATCCCTATAATCGCTTTTACCTTTCCGGCTTTTACGGCTCGGATGGCTACCTGCTGATTACGGACAAACAGCTGATTATCGTCGTTGATTCCCGCTATACCGAGCAGGCCAAAAGGCAATCTCCCGATTTCAAATTGTTTAATTTGGCCGGTAAAATGGAAGACTGGTTTTCCAATCTGGCAGGAGGATTGGACATTAAGCGGCTCGGCTTTGAATCCGCCAGCGTCACCTATGCCCTCTATCGCCAGTTGACGGAAATACTGCAGAAAAAACAATTACCGCTACAGCTAATCCCCACTGACGGCATCGTAGAATCGCTGCGTACGGTTAAAGAGCCTGAAGAAATCGAGTTGATTATAAAGGCTGTTGAAATAGCCGACCTCGCAATTGCTCATATTCGGCAAATTATCCATTCCGGTATGACCGAGCTGCAAGTAGTCTGGGAAATCGAGAAATTTATGCGGGAAAACGGCAGTGAGACCGTACCCTTTGAATTAATCGTCGCTGCGGGAGTAAATACGGCCCTTCCCCACGCCCACCCCTCCGAAAAAATCATTCAGTCCGGCGACCCGGTGATGATTGACATCGGGGCCAAATATAAAAACTACACCAGCGATATTACCCGCACTATTTGCGTCGGGGAACCGGACAAGACCTTCCGTAAGATTTATGACACCGTACTGGGTGCCCAACTGGCTGCTATTGCTATTATTAAAGAGGGCATGACCGGAGAGGCAGCGGATAATATCGCCCGTACCGTAATTCAGGAAAGCGGCTACGGGGATAATTTCGGGCACAGCCTGGGTCACGGTATCGGACTGGAAACTCACGAATCGCCCCGGCTTGCCATGAGGTCTGCGGATAAATTAAGCAACGGAATGGTCTTCAGCATCGAACCGGGGATTTACCTGCCGGAATGGGGCGGTGTCAGAATTGAGGACACCGTAGTGATGGAAAAAGGTAAAATACGAGTACTGACTAAGGCGGATAAAATTGTTAAAAGCTGACCTGCACATTCACAGTAATTTTTCTTTCGATAGCTCCAACACCCCGGAGCAAATTATCGAGCGATGCAAACAAATCGGTATTAACTGCATCGCTATTGCCGACCATGGGACTGCCGAAGGCGGTCTGGCAACCCAGCGTATCTCCCCGTTTCCGGTCATTGTTGCGGAGGAAATTCTTACCCCCGCCGGCGAGATTATGGGAATGTTTCTGAAAGAGACCATCCCGACTAATATTCCCCTTTCCGAGGCAATTGTGCGTATTAAGGCACAGGACGGCCTGGTCTGTGTTCCCCATCCTTTCGATACGCTGACCAGGCAAGCTCTGGGTGCAAAGGTAATGGAAGAGATCATCAACGATATAAATATCATCGAGGTATTGAATGCCCGCAGTCCGATTACGGTAAAAGCTTCGGTACCCGTAAATTTCGCTGCAAAACACCGGAAAGCCTGCAGTGCCGGCAGCGATGCTCATACGATACCGGAAATCGGCAACGCTTTTGTCGAAATGCCGGAGTTCACTACAAAAAAAGAATTCCTGAATTCACTCCGGCAGGGAGAAATTCACGGTAAAAAAGCCAGCCCACTGGTTCACTTCGGCAGCCTCTGGGCCAGGGTGAAGAAAAGGCTTTAAATACCTAAGGCAACTTGGATGAAACCCACCTGCTAAAAACTAATGGGCATCCCGATAAAATCGGGATGCCCATTTCTGTTCCCTGCCAACCGGTCTATCTGCGGTTCCTTAACACACCGGCTAACAGAACCACCAGCCCCACGATGATAAGAATTACCGGCCAGAATATACCGAAATTAGTCAGAAAAACAAAGCCGACATTAGTCAGGATAATACCGGTAATCAGCTTGCCGCTTAAGACCGGCCGTTCGCCCGTAAAATACCGGATAGCCCAATCGATAATAAAAACAAGACCGAGCCCGATTAGAAAATATTCCCACCAGCGGCCCCAACCTATCACGCCCTGATTAGCCAGTAAAAACGAAGCTCCGAGCATGATTAAGACGAGTCCCCCCATTATCCGGGATAAAGAATGATGATGTCTGCTCCGTTTTCGTTCGTTATCTTGAGGCATCTCTTGCTGTGCCATCATTAGTTTCTCCTTTTATCACATCGTATGTCCTTATATTATAACCGTAACGGCAGTATTACATCGGCGAATAGACTGGGCTGGCACTGGTCATAAGGCTAGTATTAAAATTCCATCGACCTTACAAGTCTAGGATTTAAGTAGCTTAAATACTGGACTATTGTTTTTCTACTTGTGTATAATAAACTCATTCCGATTAATTACCTGCGAACTTAGTTTACTTGTTATAGGAGATTATGTATAATTTGTAAATAATCGATAAATTCATGCACCGGTAAAAGCTGATGGATTTAGATAGTCTATTATTAAAGATAAAAGAGGATGGAGCTTCCGACCTGCATCTAAACGCCGGGAGTCACCCTTCCGCCAGAATCGACGGGGCATTATGTATTTTAAATGACTATGAAGTATTAACCCCGAGTATCCTGGAAAGTGTCCTTGTATCTATTACCACTGAGCAACAAAGAGAAACCTTAGAAACACGCCGCGAACTCGATTTAGCTTATTACATTCCTGATGTCTGCAGATTCAGAGTTAATATTTTGCATCAAAGGAACTCTTTGAGTTTTAATTTCCGGGTTATTGCGACAGATGTCGCACCACTTTCGTTAATCGGTTTGCCTGATATCTACGCTAAAATAAGCTTATCCCGTAAAGGATTGATCCTGGTAACCGGTCCGACCGGCAGCGGAAAATCAACCACCCTGGCGGCAATGATAAATTATATTAACGATAATATCTCCCGTCACATTGTAACTATCGAAGACCCAATCGAATATTTACATCCCAATAAACAATCGGTGATTTTACAGATGGAAGTCGGGAAAGATACCGAATCTTTCAGCGGTGCGGTAAGAAACTCACTAAGACATGACCCTGATATAATCGTAGTCGGTGAATTAAGGGATTTAGAGACTATCGGTGCCGCCCTTACAGCCGCAGAGACCGGCCATCTCGTGCTAGGTACTTTACACACGGTGGACGCCACCCAAACCGTAGACAGAATGATTGACGTCTTCCCTTACGGACAGCAGCCGCAAATCCGCCACCAGATTGCTCAGGTACTGGTCGGGGTTTTCTCCCAGGTATTGGTACCCAAAACCAGCGGGGGTAGAGCACCAGCCTGTGAA
The DNA here is from genome assembly GCA_016927955.1 of Dehalococcoidales bacterium. Taxonomy (GTDB): domain Bacteria; phylum Chloroflexota; class Dehalococcoidia; order Dehalococcoidales; family JAFGLR01; genus JAFGLR01. The sequence goes on along the minus strand of JAFGLR010000097.1, from coordinate 1,060 downwards.
ATACTGATTGCTAACTCAGCCGTCAGAAACTGTATCAAGGAAGCCAAAACGCAAAATTTGTTATCTGTTATCCAGGTAGGTTTGAAAGAAGGCATGCAAACATTAAACCAAGCTCTGGCGGCATTAATTGTAGACAATAAAGTGACCAAAGAAGAAGCCCTGAAATACAGTAACGATGCAGAGAGCTTAAATAAAATTATCAGCTCGCTGACAGCGGACGGCCGGAAACCTGATATGAGTTATATCACCCCCGGGCCGGAACAAAAAATACGCCCGCGTACCGCCGAGCCTTATAAAACTTTTGGTAAATAGTATTTTTCGATTAGATATATTAATTCAACCGACAAACCAACTACCCTAACCTGTATCCCCACTGCTCCATCGCCTTACCGTCTATGTAAACCGTCCGGTTATCGATATCAGCCCGGCCCTTTGCAATCAACTCATGTACGGCAAAAGGGTAGATTTGCCAATCGCCGGATACTTTTAGCGCTTCCTGCAACATACCGCAGATATTCGCCATCATTTCCTGCAGTTCTTTATCAGCCTGAGCGGTAAATGCTTCGTAAGTGTTGATATGGTTAGCCTGAGCAAAAGCAATGATTTTATTTAATTCAACCGACATTCCGGACGCCGTCAGTGTCCCGGATATACTCACCGGAGCCGACTGTACCAACACCGGCCCGGTGTCTTCACCCTTGTCAACGATGAATAATGTCGAGCGGATAGCTTCGTCACCGGCTAGAATTGCCTTAGCCGAAGGTATCCAGTGCAGGCCTTCGTAGCCTTTTGTCGTATCGCCCGGATGCACGTTTAACATCTTCGGATAATACCGGTCTACCAGCCAATCCGTTGTCCACTGGTCGTAACCGGCCAGACAAATCAAATCCGGTTGCTTGCCCAGTTTCGCCTCGATTAACCGGCTGACTTGCTGCTCGAAAGCCACTCTTTCGTCACAGTTTCGCGGTACTTTGCCCGCCCCGTATTTCTGCCGGACATCCTTTAAATACGGTATATGACTGAGCTCGATAACATCATGCCCGAAGGTTTGGGCAATAGC
>JAFGLR010000096.1 GCA_016927955.1 Dehalococcoidales bacterium | reverse complement strand
CTGACGATGGGCCGGGGCGAAGGTCCTGATTGCTATTGTTATCCCAATACCATACTGCGTAAGTTTGTAGATAACCTTTCCGGTAACTATGCCTGTGTCGTCATGGATAATGAAGCGGGTATGGAGCACCTTAGCCGGGGTACCACGCAAAATATCGACCATCTATTTTTGGTCTCCAATCCTACGGTTAAAGGCGTCCGTACTATTGCGAGGATAAAAGAGTTACTGGGTGAACTTAAACTTACCATAAAAAACGTATCTATCATTATTAATTTTGTAACCGGACAATTGGACCCGTTAGTGGTAGCTGAAATGGAGCGGTTGGGCATTAATCCGGTCGCTCTTATCCCTCAGGATGATAATATCGTGCGTTACGATTTAGAGCAGAAGTCGTTATTAGAACTCCCCGATAATTCTGAATCCGTTAAAGCTATCGGTGAACTGATGGAAAAAGTATTACCGGGTAGTAAAGTATTAACTTAGGAGATTAGGAATGGCAGCCGAAATAATCGATGGTAAAAAAATAGCTGCGGAAATTCAGGCCGAATTAAAGCAGCGAATCAGTAAACTGGGGGAAAAAGGGATAAACCCCAAACTGGTAACATTACTGGTTGGTGAAGACCCTGCTTCTCTATCCTATTTGCGCGGCATCACCCGTACCTGTGGTGAAGTCGGCGTGGTGACTGAGCCGGTGAAACTGCCGCAGGATGTAGCACAATCAGCTTTGATAGAAAAAATAAACGAGTTGAATCGTGATGTTAAAGTTCACGGCATTTTACTTTTCCTGCCCTTGCCCAAACACCTTAACGCTCTCGAAGCCGAGAGTGCTATCTCTCCGCAGAAAGACGTTGATGGGACTAATCCGATTAGTGCCGGTAAGTTGTTACTCGGCGAAGAGACTTTCTTCCCATCGACTCCTTACGGAGTAATGGAACTCCTGATGCGCAGCGGACATAATCCGGAAGGTAAGCATGTGGTGATTGTCGGCCGCAGCAATATCGTAGGTAAGCCGCTGGCAGGTATGTTCATTCAAAAGCAAAAAGGAGCCAACGCTACAGTTACGGTGTGCCATACCGGCACGAAGAATCTGGAGGAAATAACGAAGCAGGCGGATATTCTGGTAGCCGCCATCGGTAAGGCGAAAGCGATTACCGCCGATATGGTACGGGAAGGTACGGTAGTCGCTGATGTTGGCGTAAACTTTATCCCTGACCCCGCTACCGGAAAAAATAAGCAGGTTGGGGATGTTGATTTTGAAGCAGTAAAAGAAAAGGCCGCTGCGATAACTCCCGTTCCGGGCGGCACCGGTGCGGTTACCTCGATGATGTTAATGGTTAATACGATTAAAGCCGCCGAAATATTGAATAAATAAATACCGGAGGAAGTATGCCAGCGATAATACTGGATGGTAAAAAGTTTTCCGCTGAAATCAGAGAAGAATTAAAATTAGAAGCTCAGAAGTTGAAAGAGAAGGGTATCGTTCCCGGATTATCCGGTATTTTAGTCGGCGAAGACCCCGGTTCAGCCACTTACGTGGGTTTGAAGAGTAAAGCCTGTGCAGAAATCGGTATAACCGAGATGATGTGCCATTTACCTGAGACAGTTACAGAGGCTGAGCTCATGAGTAACATCGACCGGTTAAATAAAGACCCCAAGGTCCACGGCATTTTTATCCAGCTTCCCTTACCCTCTCATCTGGCGAATGCAGAAGGTAAAGCCCTGGCTGCTATTCTGCCCGAAAAAGATGTTGATGGATTTCACGCAACGAATGTCGGCCGGGCATGGTTGGGGCAGGAAGCTTTTTTCCCCGCTGTGGTCGTTGCAATGCAGGAGATGCTTATCCGGGGCGGTTTTAATCCTGAATATAAAAATGTTGTAGTGGTGAACGTGGATAATATGGTTGGTAAACCGTTTGCTTCCGCTATGGTACAGGATAAGCCGAACTCCAGGGCCAACGTTACTTTATGCTATCCTGACACACCGGATTTAGCAGCTTATACCAGCCGGGCGGATATTTTGGTTGTTTCAGTAAACAAACCGAAATTTATTACGGCTGATATGGTAAAAGAAGGCGCGGTAGTTCTTGATTTCGGCGGTAATTGGATAGAAGACCCTGTAACTAAGAAGAAGAGAACCGTCGGCGATGTTGATTTCGATGCCGTGAAAGAGAAAGCCGGTGCGATATCACCGGTACCTGGCGGCATCGGCCCGATGCTGGTTACAATGTTGATGTGGAACACTATTCAGGCCGCAAAGTTGACCGTATAGGTTTTATGAAGGGGGATGTCTATGGCTGAATACAAAATCGAAAAACAGGAAGCTCCTGAGTGGGGTATGATTGAAGTACTCGGCGAAACTTACGATCCGGGTAAACCTGTCGGGGAAGAACAGGGACACTGGGAACAGAAGTTGCTCTCCCGTGATGAAAAGCTTCGGTATTTAAAAGATGGTTTGCGCTACTGGTACGCTAAAGAAGGCTTTGGCAGCGAAAAGCGTAAAACTCCCGCCTAAGAAAAGTATTCCAAATTCCTAGAAACAATAACCAATAAAAAAATAACTATAATAAATAAAAACATTTTGGTATTTGAATTTTGGAAATTGAATATTGTTAATATCTCGTTTTTTGGTGATTGGTTATTAAGGAGGAAGCAATGCCTGTAGAAATTCCGAAAACACCTTATTCGGGTAAAATTAGAGAAATGACCCTTGGTACTGGGCCAAAAGCGGTTAAAGTCGGTGGGGAGACATCTTATCCCTTCTACCTTTTTGAAGGTGAAATGCCGAACCTGCCCAAAATAGCGATGGAGGTCTTCGATAATCCCCCGGAAGACTGGGCACCGGCTGCCCTTGAACCGTTCGAAGGTGTTACTAACGACCCGGTAGCCTGGGCGAAAAAGTGTATTACCGATTATGGTGCTGAAATGATTTGTCTCCAGCTTACCAGCACCGACCCCAACGGGTTGAACTGGCCGGCTGAAGAAGCTGCACGGATTGCCAAAAATGTTTCTGATGCCATCGATGTTCCCCTTATTGTTTGGGGTACCGCCAATCATGATAAAGATACCGAAGTACTGCGGCTCGTCGCCGAGCTTTGCCAGGGTAAAAACCTGATTCTCGGGCCGGTCGAGGAAGGCGACCATAAAAAGATTGGTGCCACTGCTATTGGCTATCGGCATACCGTTGGCGCTTCTTCGCCCATCGATATTAATCTAGCCAAGCAATTGAATATTTTACTGGGGAATCTCGGTGTCCCTGATGAATTGCTTATTATCGACCCGACAGTCTCCGGACTTGGCTATGGCCTGGAATACTGCTATTCCGTAATGGAAAGAGTCCGCATGGCCGCTTTGACCCAGCAAGATGATAAGCTGCAATTTCCCCTTATCGCCAATATCGGTAAAGAATGCTGGAAGACCAAAGAGGCCCATCTGGGTGATAACGAATTGAACATGGGCGAGGCGAAGAAGCGGGGCATTTTACTTGAAGCCATATCTGCAACAGTTTTAATGTTAGCTGGTGCCGATGTCTTGATAATGAGGCATCCGGAAGCAATTAAGTTAGTCCGCTTTATGATAGGCGAACTGACGGCAAAATTATAAATTGGAGGATGGAGATGGCGGAGAAAGAAGCAAAGAGTATCGATAAAGCCAATCTGGAAATGATTGACAAGGCAGCTAAAGACGGTTGTAATATCGTTTTTGACCGAGCCGAGGCTATGAAACCCTGCCCTATCGGTCAGGAAGGTAGCTGTTGTAGCGTCTGTGCGATGGGCCCTTGCCGCGTGCCGCTGCCTAAGGGTAAAGAAGAAACCCCGGAGGAGAAAAAGAAACGGCGCGGCGTCTGCGGTGCCACTTCGGAGACGATTGCTGCACGTAATTTCCTGCGGAAAATAGCTGCCGGCTCTGCGGCTCATAGCGACCACGGCCGTCGTGTCGTAGAAGCCTTCTTAGCGATTGCCAAAGGCGAAACTAAAGATTTCGTCCTTAAAGACGAGCAAAAACTCCTCCAGCTTGCTCTCGACCTGGGTATTGAAATCGGTGACCGCTCCAATAATGAAATCGCCGTTGAAGTGGGTGAAATACTGATGGCTGAATTCGGAAAGCAGGAAGGCGAACTCCTGTTCTTAAAGCGGGCTCCCCTAAAAAGGCAGGAAATCTGGCACAAACTGGGTGTTGCCCCTCGAGGTATTGACCGTGAGGTCGTTGAGGCTATGCACCGGACACATATGGGCGTTGACCAGGACTATAATAATCTGCTGTTACAGGGTTCCCGTTGCGCCCTAGCAGATGGCTGGGGCGGCAGTATGATTGCTACCGATTTACAGGATATTATGTTCGGGACTCCTGCTCCGGTCGCCAGCCAGATTAACCTTGGCGTGCTGAAAGAAGATGAGGTAAATATTATCATCCACGGCCACGAACCTCATTTAGCCGAAGCCTTAGCCGTCGTTTGTCAGGAACCGGAAATGATAAAATATGCCAAATCCAAAGGTGCTAATGGTATTAACCTGGCCGGTATGTGCTGCACGGCTAACGAAATACTGATGCGTCACGGTGTCCCCATTGCCGGTAATTATCTGCAGCAGGAAACCGCTATCGTTACCGGTGCGGTTGAGGCGATGGTGGTAGACGTTCAATGTATTATGCAGGGTATTGTTGAAGCTGCTACTTGCTATCATACGAAAATAATCACTACAGACCCACGGGCTAAAATCCAGGGAGCGACTCATCTAGAATTCGATGACATCCACGCTCTTGATTCGGCCCGGAAGATGCTAAAAATGGCTATTGATAACTTCCCAAACCGGAAGAAGAATGTTTACATTCCCAAAGAGCAAAAGGCTGATATGATCGCCGGTTTCAGCCATGAGACAATTAATTACTTACTGGGCGGTCTCTACCGGGCCTCCTACCGTCCTTTGAACGATAATATCATTAACGGTCGTATCCGCGGTCTGGCGGGTGTCGTCGGGTGTAATAATGCCCGGGTAACTCATGATGAAGTTCACGTTACCCTGTGTAAAGAACTGATTAAAAACGATGTGCTGGTTTTACAGACCGGTTGTTCCGCAATGGCTACCGCTAAGGCCGGTTTAATGGTACCTGAAGCTGCTAAATACTGCGGTGACGGCCTACGGTCTGTCTGTGAAACAGTAGGAATTCCGCCGGTCCTCCACATGGGCTCTTGCGTGGATAATTCCCGTATCTTGATTGCGGCGACTGCCGTAGTAAAAGACGGCGGTCTTGGTGATGATATCAGTGACTTACCGGCAGCCGGTGTTGCTCCGGAATGGATGAGCGAGAAAGCTTTATCTATCGGCCAGTATTTTGTCAGTTCCGGCGTATATACTATTTTCGGTGTTAACTGGCCTACCCTGGGCAATAAAGAAGTAACTGATTTCCTGTTCAAGGGGATGGAAGGTCTTTACGGTGGAATGTGGGACTTTGAACCGGACCCGTATAAACAAGCCAAATTAGTTATCGACCACATTGATAAAAAACGTAAAGCTCTGGGTCTCGATAAAGCCCGTGAGCGTGTTCTCTACGATATGTCGATGCGGCAGCAGTTAGACTAAGGATAGGGGAGGATTAAGATATGTCCAAGATTATTGCATCCGCAGCTATCCGCGGTGCCCACAAAATCCTCGGCAACGCTGAGGCGAAATGGAAATCCGCAATGGAGAAATGGGGAGCTAATGAGCCGGTTGGCTTTCCAAATACCGCATATTATTTACCGGTAATTTACGGCATTTTAGGTATGAAGATTGCGAAACTTGGTGATATGGAGCCGGTGTTGAAAAAATGCCGGGTGATGTTGCCTCCGTTGGTTAAAGAGGTGCATCCTTTGCCTTACCTCGGGCCTACTTTGGACGCCGGTATGTTGACTCTCTTCGCCGAAGAAATTATCGAGGCTATTCGATACTTAGAAACACCGGATTTCTATACTAAGACGGAAGACGTGACGGCCGATAATATCTGGCTGGGGGCGGCCGACGATATTATCCTGAGAAAACGTGGTGTTGAGTTCGTCGATGGCACCGCGCCGGGTTTTGCCGCTATCGTCGGGGCGGCTCCCACAAAAGAAATTGCTGTTAGTATTGCCCAGGAGCTACAGCAGAAAAATCTGTATGTCTTTATGGCTTCGGAATATAACGGCAAGAGATTTTCGGAGCAGCTAGTCGAGGCAGGTGTACAAATCGGCTGGCCGACGCGTTTGGTTTCCTTCGGGCCGGATATTTCGGCGGCCGTGTTTGCGATGGGTTTCGCTACCCGTGCCGCGATGTCCTTCGGTGGTATCGAGCCAGGTGATTTCCGTAAGATATTGATTTATAACAAAGACCGTGTCTTTGCCTTTGTGTTACCGATGGGTTTTGTCTCGGATGAATGGTATGCCAATGCGGCCGGCGCGATTAACTGGGGCTTTCCCACTATTGCCGATACGCCTATACCGGAAATTCTACCCACTGGTATCTGTACCTACGAACACGTGGTCTCCAATATTCCGCATGATAAACTGGTGGCCAAAGCCGTTGAAGTCCGCGGCCTTAAAGTAACCGTAGCAAATGTGCCGGTACCGGTGGCTTACGGCCCGGCCTTTGAGGGGGAGCGTGTCAGGGGCGACGATATTTATCTGGAATGCGGCGGTGGCAAAACTCACATGGTCGAGTGGGTTACGACAAAACAGATGAATGAAATCGAGGACGGTAAAATCGAGGTCGTCGGTCAGGAGTTAGCCGATATCAAACCGGGCAGCCGTTTGCCTCTGGCTATTGCTGTTGAAGTTGCCGGGCGCCAGATGCAAGAGGATTACGAACCTATCCTGGAACGGCAAATTCACCATCTTATCAACTATGCCCAGGGTGTTATGCACATCGGGCAGCGTGATATCGCGTGGATACGTATCAGTAAACAGGCAGTTGAAAAAGGCTTTAAACTGAGAGACATCGGGGTTATTTTACATGCCAAATTACATCAGGATTTCGGCCGTATCTTCGATAAAATCCAGGTGAAGTTATATACCAAAGAAGAGGATGTAAATAAAGTTGTTGAGAAAGCTCGCAGCGTTTACGGCGTTCGTGATGCCCGTATCGAGGGTATGACTGACGAAACAACAGACACATATTATTCCTGCACACTCTGCCAGTCCTTTGCTCCGAGCCACGTTTGTGTAATCAGTCCGGAACGTACCGGTCTCTGCGGTTCTTACAACTGGATGGATTGCAAGGCTTCCTTTGAAATCAATCCTACCGGTCCTAATCAGCCGGTGCCCAAGGGTGAAACTGTCGATGCCAAACTGGGTCAGTGGAAAGGTGTAAACGATTTCGTTTACAAAGCTTCCCGCCAGAAAATCGACCATTATAATTTTTACAGTCTGGTTTACGACCCGATGACTACCTGCGGCTGCTGCGAATGTATTGCTGCTATATTGCCAGGATGTAACGGTATTATGACCGTAAACCGAGATTACGCAGGGGAGACACCCTGTGGCATGAAATTTACCACCCTCGCCGGCACGGTAGGCGGCGGTCTGAGTACCAGCGGTTTTGTGGGTCACAGTAAATACAATGTTTGCCAGCGTAAGTTCGTTCTGGGTGATGGCGGTCTCAAGCGTATGGTCTGGATGCCCAAGATGCTGAAAGAAGAAATCGCCGACCGTCTTAATGCTAGGGCTAAAGAAATCGGCATCCCGAATTTTATCGATATGATTGCCGATGAGACTATTGGTGTTACTGAAGAAGATATTATGCCGTTTCTTCAGGAGAAAGGCCACCCGGCATTGAGTATGGAGCCGATTCTCGGGTAAAGTCGTCAAATAACAAGGAGAAAAGACAATGCCACTAACCGGAATTGAAATATTTAAACTGTTGCCGAAGACCAATTGTAAGGACTGCGGTGTGCCTACCTGTCTTGCCTTCGCTATGGCTCTGGCGGCGGGTAAAGCGGAGTTATCGGCCTGTCCGCATGTTTCCGAGGAAGCGAAAGCCAAGCTGTCCGAGGCTTCCGCACCACCGATTATCCCGGTTACTATCGGTGTCGGCGAACGGGCCTTAAAAATCGGCGGACAGACAGTTCTGTTTCGCCACGAGAAGCGCTTCGATAATCCCTGCGGCTTTGCAATTCTTATAAGTGATACGATGCCGGAGGCGGAAGTTGATGCCCGGTTAGAGCGTTTTAAAACCTTAAAATATGAGCGTGTCGGTTTAACCCTCCGTCCCGATCTGGTCGCTCTTAAGTGTGATTCAAGTGACGCGGCAAAATTCGAAGCATTAGCCGCTAAAGTAAAAACTTCCAGCGACGCCAATATTATCCTGATGAGCGAGAAGCCGGAAATATTAGCGGCCGGTCTGAAAGCCTGTGCCGACCGTAAACCTTTGCTCTATGCGGCTACAAAAGATAATTATGCCGCAGTAGCGGAACTGGCAAAAGCGAATAAAGTCCCGGTTGCCGTTAAAGCGGCCACCCTGGATGAACTCGTTCAGCTTACCGATGAATTGAGCAAAGCGGGAGTAAAGGATTTAGTGCTGGATTCCGGTTCCCGCCAGCTTCGCCAGGCTTTCCAGGACCAGGTAGTTATCCGCAGTGCTGCTTTGCTTAAAAAGTTCCGTGCTCTGGGTTATCCCACCATTGTCTTCCCGGCAGAAATGACGGACGACCCCATGAAAGAGGCTCTGTTTGCTGCTGTCTTCGTCGCTAAGTACGGCGGCATTATCGTACTTTCTGATTTCCAGGGGCATAGTATGTTCCCCTTACTCGTCGAAAGATTGAATATTTATACCGACCCGCAACGACCGCTGGCGACTACAGAAGGTATTTATGAGATTAGTAATCCCACAGAAAATTCACCGGTCTTAATTACCTCAAATTTTTCCCTGACCTATTTTATCGTCTCCGGGGAAATTGAAAACAGTAAGGTGCCCTGCTGGCTGCTGGTAAAAGATACCGAAGGCCTTTCCGTGATGACCGCCTGGGCGGCTGGTAAATTTGTGGCCGATGCCCTGGCTCCTTTCGTGAAGAAGAGCGGTATTGCCGATAAGGTAAAACACCGCAAACTCACGATTCCGGGCCACGCGGCAGCTGAAAGCGGTGGTTTGGAAGAAGAGCTGGCCGGTTGGAAAATCGAGGTAGGCCCTCGCGAAGGTTCCCTTATACCGGCCTACCTGAAGCAATGGAAACCAGATTAAGAAATACTACAAATACTACCGATACTAAGAATAATTCAATGAATTAATATTATTATTTCTTATTGAAATATTTGTAACATTTAACATTGGTAGTATTAAAGGGAGGTTTAGGATGGTTGTCTTAATTGCGGAAAGCATCAATATAATGTCAAAGTCTCTCGGTCCGGCAATGCGGGAACGGGTCCCAGGTCCGATTCAGGAGATGGCAAAAGCGGAAGTCGCGGCCGATGCCGACTACCTTGATTTGAATATCGGCCCGGCCCGTAAAGCCGGTGATGAATTAATGCAATGGGTGGTTAAAACAGTTCGGGAAGTTACCGATGCTCCGCTGTCTCTGGATACGACTAATCCTGTAGCCATGGAAGCCGGTTTGAAGGTTTATACCGGTAAAGGCCGGCCGTTGATGAATTCCATCTCCCCCATCCGTCTTGCCGAAGAACTGCCAATGGTGCGTAAATATAACGCTTATATGATAGGTTTACTCTGGGGGCTGGACGGTATGCCGCGCGATGCTAATGAGCGCGGGATGCTGGCAGTTGACCTTATCTACAAGGCCAATGAGGCCGGTATTCCTAATGAAGACATCTGGATTGACCCTATCGCTACCCCGGTCTCGCAAATCGAACAGGTGAAGTCCTGTTTCGAGTTTATGAGCATGTTGGGTGATATGGCTCCAGGGTGTAAATCAACAGTAGGACTGTCCAATATTTCCAACGGCAGTCCGGCTCACCTGAGGCCTTCTCTTAACCGGGCTTTTCTGGCGATGCTGATGAAATATAATATTTACTCGGCCATAGTAGATGTAGCGGATACAGAACTGGTTAAAATTGCCCACGGCCAGTTGCCGGAAATCGTTAGTCTGGTCCACCGGATAATGGACGGTGACCGGCCTGACCCGTCTACACTCACCAAAAAAGAGTTGGAGTATTATAAGACCGTGCGGGTTTTATTGGGCGAAACGATGTATTCGGATTCCTGGCTGGAATTATAAAATTTTAATATATTTTTATAATCGTGGTATGCTAATACACAAGATTACCGCTGAGCGTTAGGAGAATGACCCGATGAGCCTGAAAACCGAACTGGAAAACAAAAGATTTGTAATTACCTGTGAGGTCGGCCCGCCTAAAGGAACCGATGTCGCTGAAGTTAAAGAAGCGGCGGAATTCCTGCGCGGTAAAGTTACCGCTGCCAATATTACCGACCAGCAGAGTTCGGTCATGCGGCTGGGGTCATTGGTGACCGCTTTGCTGGTAAAACAGGCAGGTTTGGAGCCGATTTTCCAGATGACCTGCCGTGATAGAAACCGCATCGCCTTACAGTCCGATTTGCTGAGTGCCTCGGTTATGGGCATCGAAGCTGTTTTAGCCCTTACCGGCGACTTGCCGGCTTTAGGCGACCATCCGGAAGCAAAACCGGTATATGATTTGGATTCCGTCTCGTTATTACAGGTTATCGAAAAATTGAATGCCGGAACGGATATGAACGGTAACACTCTTAAGGGCAAGACTAATTTTTACCCCGGCGCGGTGGTCAACCCCGGTGCTGATTCCGAGTCCGCTCTGGAACTCCAGATTATGAAGATGGATAAAAAGATTAAGGCGGGGGCTAAATTTTTCCAGACACAGGCTATTTACGAACCGGCAAAATTCGAAAAGTTTATGAAGCGGGTAGCCGGTTTCGGTGTACCGGTACTGGCTGGCGTCATTCCACTTAAGAATGCCGGTATGGCCAAATATATGAATAAGAACGTAGCCGGGGTCTTCGTTCCTGATGATATTATTAATAGAATGGCCAAAGCAGAGGACAAGGCAAAGACCGGTATCGAAATTGCCGCCAATCTGCTCAAGGAACTGAAAGGTATGTGCCAAGGTGTTCACATTATGGCTATCGGCATGGAGAAGAAAGTCCCGGAGATTATCTCTGCCGCCGGGTTATAATAAATACCTTCTTTGTTACGTAAGGGCACGCAAGAACGTGCCCTTTTTGTTGATAAGAAAACCCCACGTTAGACGTGGGGTTCAAAAGAGCTTTAGCGGTGAGCAGAAAAAACTCCTTTTGATATACTAAATTGCGGTCTGAAAACAGCAAAGAAGTAAAATCAAAAGGAGTTTT
>JAFGLR010000095.1 GCA_016927955.1 Dehalococcoidales bacterium | reverse complement strand
GTTACCGGAAAGGTTATCTACAAACTTACGCAGTATGGTATTGGGATAACAATAGCAATCAGGACCTTCGCCCCGGCCCATCGTCAGAAGGTCCAGTCCTTTGCCTTCTACCAGAATCTCGTTTAACTTGTATTCGAGATAGGCTTCTTTTGTCAACCCGGGCGGAATTTTTATCTTTTCATATTGAAAGGCCGCCAGCATGTTACCTACAGTCTGACCGACTTTCATCCCCAGACTTTCGCCCAGGTTAGCATTGGCATCGGCATCAACTGCTAAAACCGGTTCCCGGCCTGTTTTTCCCAAATGACGGATAATCAAACTGGAAATAGAAGTCTTACCGCTCCCGCCTTTACCCGCAACTGCAACTGTAAAAGTCACCGTACTACCTCACTCATAACAACCAAACATCAATCTACATCATGGAGACCATGAACCTTACCCGTCTTCACATCTACATCAACTTTCCGGAAAGCCGGATATGAACCAGTACCCGGCATTAAGCTAATTGACCCGGCCATCGGGCAAAGGAACTTAGCCCCTGAGTAAGTTAAAATATCACGAATGGGCAACCGCCAGCCCTTCGGCACACCTTTCAAAGTCGGGTCATGAGTCAAAGAAAGATGTGTCTTCACCATCATTGTAGCATACTCATCGTACTTCGGGTCGGCTTCAAATGCTTTTGCCTTAGCTTCAGCTTCCGGAGACCAATCGACACCGTCAGCACCGTAAACGACTTTAGCGATTTTATCGACACGCTCACGCAATTTCGTCTCATTAGGATAAAGGAACCGGAATTCGTTTTTCTGTTTGCAGGCTTCTATTACAGCATCGACTAGTTCCTGAGCCCCCTCACCCCCTTTGGCCCAGTGCTCGGATACCGCAACACGGGCTCCGGCAGCTTCAGCGGCTCTGCGCACTACTTCAATTTCTTCCTTGGTATCGGTATGGAAAGAATTGATACAGACAACCGGATTAATACCGGAAGCCCGGATAGTATTGAGATGATGAATAAGGTTGGCACAGCCTTTTTCGACGAGACCGGTATTCGGTTTCTCATAGGCATCAGGAATCGGAACGCCGGGAGTAACTTTAGGTCCGCCGCCATGCATCTTTAATGCGCGAATAGTCGCAACAAGTACGGAAACATTCGGAATAAGCCCGCTATAGCGGCATTTAACATTCCAAAACTTCTCAAAACCGATATCAGCGGCGAAGCCGCTTTCCGTCACATTATAATCGAACATTTTTAGAGCGAGACGGTCGGCAATAATAGATGACTGGCCTACGGCGATATTAGCAAATGGTCCGGCATGTACCATAACCGGCTGGTATTCAACTGTCGAGCACAAAGTAGGATTAATAGTATTACGCATCCAGGCGGTCATCGCACCGCCGACTTCCAGGTCGCCGGTTGTTATCGGCTTGCCTTTTTTATCATAAGCGACAGTTATATCATCAAGTCTCTTCCGTAAGTCAGCTAAATCCTTGACGATAGATAGAATAGCCATCAGTTCCGAGCTAACTGCAATGCCGAACTTAGACTGCATCAAATAACCATCCATACGGCCGCCCAAACCGATAACGATATTACGTAGGCTCTGGGCACAGAAATCCAAAACCCAGCCCATTTCGACACGTGTGGGGTCGATATCCAAACGACGCATACTACTCAGACGTTTTAACTGGTCATCGTCATAGTTGCGCTCGTGCTGTAATCTGGAAGTTACAGCCACCATAGCAAGATTATGAGCATTCATGATGTCATTAATATCACCGGTAAGACCTAGTGAAAACTCTGCCATCGGGATAAGCAAGGCATTACCGCCTCCTGCTGCCGTACCTTTAACATTCATCGTCGGACCGCCGGAGGGCTGGCGGATAACACCGCCGACGTTTAGGCCACGTTTACCCAAACCTTCAATCAAACCCATCGTAGTAGTAGTCTTACCTTCACCCAGCGGCGTAGGAGTTATGGCCGTAACCTCAATATACTTACCGTCCGGTTTATTACCCAAACGTTCAATAATTTTCAAGAAATCGAGTTTACTGATTTTTCCATAAGGCAGAAGTTCATCCTTATTCAACCCCAGTTTTTCCCGCCACTCATCGGGAGTCGGCATACTTGCTTCTGCAGCCTCAGCAATTTGCCATTCCTTCATCTTTACTGCATCGTACGGCATGGATACCCTCCTTCAAATTCAGGCTCTTGCGAATCCTGTATATTAACCAATTTATTTACTGATATCTCCGGGTTGTGCAGCCAGTAACGTCTGATAAATATGTTTTACTTCACCGGCAACTTTCGGACTAGCATCTAAAACAGAAGAACTCCCCAAGTCAGCATCTACGATGGCTTGATCAAAGGGAATAAAACCGAGAAATTCGTAACCGGTTAAATGAGAGGTGATATATTCTTTCTCCGCTTCGCTGCGGACTTTATTACCGGCGATAGCAATATTGGTGATGCCGATATCCTGAGCCAGCTTACTAATTTCACGAGCAGTCTCAATGCTGCGTCGCCCCGGCTCAACTACAATAATAAGTTTATCGACGGCTTTAGCCGTACCGCGGCTCAGGTGTTCGATGCCGGCGGCGGTATCTAAAATAATTACTTCATTGCTGGCTAACAACAGGTGAGCTAAAAGTGACCTTACCAGTGTATTTTCGCCGCAATAGCATCCGGAGCCGCCCTGTTTGACACGTCCCATACGCATCAACCGCAACCCGTTATATTTGACGGCATATTTCTCCGGGATATCGTCAACCTTGGGATTCAATTTAAAATAAGGGGTCGGTTTACCGCCTCCGGTACCTGTTCTCTCTTCCACTAAATCTTTCATATCGGAAATCGGGACGATACTTTCCGGATTGGGAAAACCAAGGGTAGCAGCTAGATTAGCGTCAGGGTCGGCATCTATGGCTAAAACAGAATAACCGTCTCTGGCGAACATACTGGATAGATAGGCCGCCAGAAGAGTTTTCCCCACTCCACCTTTGCCACTTATTGCTATTTTCATAAATCACGACTTATTTTTAAACAATTAAAGCTGAGTTTGGATAAGGACACTCAGCTTTAATTATTACTGACGAAAACTCATACAAATCTTAGCTTCATAAAGGGAAGATAGTCAAACCGAATCAAACAGTTTGTACCGATCCCATATGCATTTTGTAACAGGTTTGTTACAATTTATATCATAAATTAGAAAACAAAGTCAATAGCTTAATGTAATATTGTGCTGTAACTATAAACTATTTCTTAGCTCTAATTACGAGCACAGGACGGGAACTCATACGTAGTACTCTTTCCGCTACACTACCCAGTGCCCATCGGCTGATACCGGACCGTCCGTGAGTCGACATCGCAATTAAAGTTGCATCGGTTTCTTCGGCCGCCTTAATAATCTCTTCGGCCGCATTTCCGGTGCTTATTCTTACTGCAATTCTTGCTCCTTTATTCTCTAATTCCTTACCGGCATTCATCAAATAATCGGTGACTTCTTTATGAATTTGGGCAAGTTCATTATCGGTATAGAGCACTTGAACGCTTGCTTCCCCGGCAATGACATAATGGGTTAGTGAAGTTAACACTTGCAGAAGGGTAATTTCCACTTTAATATCTGGTTTGAATTTTTCAATAATTCTGATAACTGCTTCGAGGGCAGCCTCACCGACTTTAGACCCATCAAGCGGAATCAAGATTCGTTCTTCCATAACTCAGCTCCTTCTATTCGTGTATATTACACTTCAATTATAACTTAATAAGTTGTTCTTTTAAGCGAGCCAAACGGTCTTGAATATTGGCGAGTTTACGGCGCTCTTTTTCAACCACTTGAGCCGGAGCCTTAGATAAAAATGCCGTATCTCCCAGACGGATTTCCAGGCGGGTTGCTTCAGCTTCACCCGAAGCAACCTCTTTTTCCAGACGCTGGCGTTCTGCCGCCAGGTCTACCATACTGGACATCGGGATAAATATTTCGGACTCCTGAAGGACGATAACCAGCGTATTGTCATCTTTGCGCTCCGGACGATTATTTAAAAACACCACCGGTTTAGTCCTTCCAAGTACCTGTATGGCTTCCTGGTAAGGACGAACGGCCTGACTTAGGTTTGGGAGGAAAATATGCGATTCAACCCACCGGTTCATCTCGACTTTATGCTCGGCACGGGCGTTACGAATGGAGTGGATGATGTCGATTAACGAACTGATAATCCTTTCTGCCTCCGAGTCGAAATATGTTTTATCGGCAATCGGATAAGCGGCAATCATAATGGATTCTGGCTTATTGTCAACGGGCAGGCTATTCTTCAAGTTTTGCCATAACTCTTCTGTTACAAAAGGCATAAACGGGTGGAGCAAACGGAGAGCCGTCTCTAACACACTTACCAGCACGGGAACCGGAGAGACAGCGTCCGGTGAGCGGGAACGAATCTTGGACAGTTCGATATACCAGTCACAATAATCGCCCCAGAGGAAATCATAAATTGCCCGCTCTGCCTCGGCAAACTGGAAGTTAACCATCATGTCATTAACAGCGGCGATATTCCTGTGCAGGCGGCTCAATATCCACCTGTCTTCCACCGGTAAATCCTTTACCGACGAAGATGTTTGCGGCCCGGCAGTCTCTATACACCGCAGCACGAATTTGGTGGCATTATACAGTTTATTAGCAAAGTTCTGTCCGTCCTCCAGCTTATTTAAACTTAATTTACTATCGTTGCCGGGAGAAGTGCCACTGAGAACGGCAAAACGGAGGGCATCGGTACCGTATTTATCCATTAATTCAAGGGGGTTGAGCACATTTCCTTTGGTCTTGCTCATTTTCTCACCCTTTTCATCGCGGATAAGTCCGTGCAGATAAACATACCGGAATGGGATTTCACCCATATCTTCCAGACCCATTGTAATCATACGGGCGACCCAGAAAAAGATGATATCATAGCCGGTTTCCATAACCGTAGTAGGATAAAAATATTTAAGGTCTTCTGTCTTATCTGGCCAACCGAGAGTCGAGTGAGGCCACAAACCGGAACTAAACCAGGTATCCAGCACATCCGGGTCCTGCTCAATATTTTTAGAACCGCATTTGCAGTTGGTCGGTGTTTGGACGCTGACAATCATCTCATTACAGTCGCGGCAGTACCAGACCGGAATCCGGTGTCCCCACCAGAGCTGGCGGCTGATACACCAGTCACGGATATTTTCCATCCAGTTTAAATAGACCTTACTAAACCGTTCCGGGATGATGGTAATGCGTCCGCTGGTAACGGCATCGATAGCAGGCTGTGCTAAAGATGCCATTTTAACGAACCACTGCTTACTGGCAAGCGGCTCGACGATGGTATTACAGCGCTGGCAATGAGCGATAGCATGGCTGTAAGGTTCAATTTTAACCAGTAAACCCTCTTTTTCCAAGTCTGCCACAATCGCCTTCCGGCAAGCGAAGCGTTCCATACCTGCATAGGGACCCGCATTGTCATTCATCGTCGCATCAGAATTTAAAATATTAATGAAAGGTAGCTTATGCCTTTGGGCAATATCGAAATCCACCGGGTCGTGAGCCGGTGTTACTTTCACCGCGCCAGTGCCGAAAGCGATATCAATAGCTTCATCGGCAATAATCGGAATTACACGCTTTACTGCAGGCAAGATAACCTGTTTACCAACCAGACTCTTGAACCGTTCATCGTTCGGGTTTACTGCAACTGCCGTGTCACCGAGGATAGTTTCGGGGCGGGTAGTGGCAACCGTGATGAATCCATCCTCCCCTGCTATTGGATAATTAACATACCAGAGGCTGCCCTGAACGTCCTGATGGATAACCTCCAGATCGGAGAGGGCGGTACCACAACGGGGACACCAGTTGATGATACGCTCGCCGCGATAAATCAATCCTTTGTCATACAGATGTACAAAAACCGTCCGTACTGCCCGGCTGGGGCCTTCGTCCAAAGTATAACGCTCCCGTGTCCAGTCACAGGAAGCCCCAAGTCTCTGATGCTGGAGACGGATGGTCGCTCTCATACTGTCAGCCCACTGACGGACTCTCTGCTCGAATTTTTCCCGGCCCAGCTTTTGTCTGGTTAATCCTTCTTTAACCAGCTGGCGCTCGACGACTACCTGAGCGGCAATGCTGGCATGGTCAACACCGGGCAGCCAGAGAGTAGGGTCACCCTGCATTCGATGCCAGCGAACCATAATATCTTCCAGAGTGGCGGTTAAAGCATGTCCAAGATGAAGTTCGCCGGTAATGTTGGGCGGGGGCATGATGATAACAAAAGGTTTTTTCGCCGGGTCTATTTTGGGCGTAAAGTAGCCTTTTTCCAGCCAGAATTTATACCACTTCTCTTCCACCTTAGCCGGCTCGTAAGCCTTCGGCATTTCAGATTGAGTTTTAGGTTGTTCGGTCATATGTTTGGGAACCTTTCTTGATTAATCTATGTATCCCTTCTCTCTTTCTCTCTCCCATAAGGGGAAAGAGAACTAAATAAAGCTAGTTCCCTCTCCCTCGATGGGAGAGGGTCAGGGAGCGGCTGATTCCTCATTTAATCTTCTTTACTACCCTATCCAGTATCTTATCGGCGACTTCCCGTTTGTTCATTAACGGCAAACGGTCTGCCTTACCTTTACTATCGATTATAGTCACTTTGTTAGTATCCACACCGAAGCCACTTGATGCATCGGTGATATCATTGGCAACGATAAAATCCAGCTGCTTTTTTTGCAGTTTTTTCGCGGCATTTTCTACTAAATTCTCGCTCTCCGCGGCAAAGCCGACCTTAATGAAATTACCCCTGACTTCGCCCAGGATATCCGGTGTCTGTACGAGTTCCAGAGTTAAGGATGCCCCGGTCTTCTTAATTTTCTCCTTCGCTACCTTTTTTGCCTGATAATCGGCTACCGCCGCGGCCATAATCAAAGCGTGGGCACCTTTCAGTGACTTGGTTACTGCTTCTTTCATTTCAACGGCAGTATGAACCCGGACAATTTTCATACCGACCAGGTCGGGCTGATGATGAGCCGCCGAAATAAGCCTGACTTCAGCACCCCTATCCCGGGCAGCTTCCGCAATAGCGTAACCCATTTTACCGGAGGAACGGTTGGTAATTACACGGACTGGGTCGATAGGCTCTTCGGTGCCACCGGCAGTTACCACAATCTTTTTACCCGCCAAATCCCCTTTGCATCCGAGCACCATATGGACCGTGCCGATTATCTTTTCGTTTTCAACTAGACGGCCCCTGCCAACCTTCCCCGAAGCTAAACGGCCATAGCCTGTTTCTATAATGATAAAGCTACGGGCTTTTAACCTGGCGATATTTTCCTGTGTGACGGAATTTTCGAACATGTTAACGTCCATCGCCGGGGCGATGATAACCGGTGCTTTCGTAGCCAATACAGTCGAGAGAATCATCTCATCGGCAATTCCAGCGGCCAGTTTAGCGATGATATCCGCCGTAGCCGGAGCGATAACGATGATATCGGCAGCTTCAGCCAGTGAGACATGCTCGATACTCCACTCAGAAGCCATATCGAACATACCTGTAACAACCGGTCGGTTTGTTATGGCGCGGAAGGTAAGCGGGGCGACAAATTTAGTCGCCGCTTCCGTCATTACGACTTCTACTTTAGCCCCCGCCTGAATCAGTTTGCTGGCTAAATCAGCTGCTTTATAGGCTGCAATACCACCGGTAACACCAAGGACAATGGTTTTGTCTTTAAGCATTTCAGTCTCCTCCCGGCTGAGCCCGGTTTGCATCATAAATAACTTTTATTCCGACCAGCGTCAGATTCGGATTGACTTTATCGATTGTTTTTGCTTCTTTGGCGATAATGCCGGAATAACCACCGGTAGCCACAACGGTCGCCTTCTCTCCCAATTCCTCCTGAATCCGCGTTACAATGCCGTCGATAAGTCCTGCATAACCGAAAATGATGCCGGACTGCATAGCCGCAACAGTATTGGTCCCGATGGCTTTTTTAGGACGCAATAATTCTACTCGGGGAAGAGCCGCGGTACGAGAGTATAAGGCCTCGGCGGCAATGGCAATGCCCGGAGCAACTGCTCCACCGAGGTATTCCTTATCTCTTGATATGGTATCGAAAACGGTAGCGGTACCCATCGCTACAGCAATTATCGGAGGTTTATAGAGACTTAAAGCACCTGCCGTATTAGAGATTCGGTCGCCGCCTACTTCCCTTGTATTTTCGAACCGGATGCGTACCCCCGTCTTTACCCCGGGGCCGATAGCTAAAGGTTGAATCCCGAAGTATCTCTCGAAAAGTTCGCCAAATATAGTTAACAGAGGCGGTACGACACAACTGATAGCGCCTGCCTTAATATGGGAAATTTCAATTCCATAATGGCGCAATAAATTAAATATGACAACTGCATACTCGTCAGGCATGTGGTCGGTGTGGGTTGCTAAATGCAAAGTTGCACGCAGTTTATCTCCATCGAAAATACCAAGTTTTATATTCGTATTACCAATATCTACCGCTAAAAGCATATTTTTTTCTCCGAATCTCAATACCTGAAGTTTAACAATAACTTAGTCTGGGGTCAATACTGAGATAATATCAAGTATCAATAACTAAAGACCAAAGATAATTTTCTTTAACCACACCACCGTCTTAGGTTATAATTATCAGATAGTATTTTATTAAAGTATTTGAAAGGACACGAAATGAAAAAGAATTACACCGCACCGCCGGTAATGACTATCGACACGAAGAAAAAATACACCGCCACTATGAAAACCCAACGGGGTGACTTAGTGCTGGAGCTTTTTGCCGCTGATGCTCCGAATACGGTAAACAATTTTGTATTTCTGGCACGCGAAGGTTTTTATGATGATACGGTCTTTCACCGGGTAATTGCCGGGTTTATGGCCCAGGGCGGCGACCCCACTGGCACAGGTAGCGGCGGGCCGGGATACAGATTCGCAGATGAATTCTCCAGGAGAAAACATCTTACCGGCAGCTTATCAATGGCAAACGCCGGACCCAATACCAACGGCAGCCAGTTTTTCATCTGCTACGAACCGCAGGCTCATCTGGACGGTCACCATTCGGTTTTCGGACAGTTGACCAAAGGAATGGACATCCATCAGCAGATTAAGCAGGGTGACAAGCTGATAAAGGTCACCATTGAAGAGACGTAAAATAAGGTAACGAATAGTCTGTAATCACTAAAAAGGGCAGGTTTCAACCTGCCCTTTTTTCAATAAGCCACCAGACTACCACAGCAGCGGTTCGGCTTCCGCCAGAACGCCGACCATTTCGTCAGCTACTTTTTCCGCCATGGGACCGTACTCTTGCAGCAAACTCTCTTTCGCCCAGATAGTAAAGAGATAGCGCAGGCAGCGGCGGTCTTCGCGCTGGGATAACAGGAACTCCTGGTGCTCACGGTTGATGCAGATAACCTGCTGTTTGGGGTCGTACCAGCTGCGATAATATGATTTATCTTTCGGTGCGGCAGTCAGCCTGATAAAAGGTGCCCGGCTGGCAGAGCGGAATGAAGGCCGCTCCGGCTTGATGCCGGCGGAAGGATTCGGTTTCAAAGCATCTCCGGATTTGGCCGTACCCTGCACGGTCTGACCACCTCTATCAGCCTGTGCCGCCAGTAAAGGCAACTCTTCCAAAATACCTTTCTCGCGGTAGCGGAGGAATTTATCGATGAGCCGCCCTGCCCGGTTCATAATGATGCTAAAACGGCGTTCAAGGGTTTCCGTACTCACATCTAGAATTAACTTTTGGATTTTCGGCTCAAGCTTCCGTAATTCGGCAACAAAAGTGTTATATACCTCATCCTGCACTACAGCAGTTTTATCTGCCGTCCGTTTCAGTTTATCGTACCGGACATATCCTTCCAGCCGCATGTCGGTCCAGGGAAGACTCTTAAAATCAGCCAGGTCGGTGAGCAGGCAGATGCGTGTACCGCCGCGGCCGTATAAACCGATATTAGCATCCGGCATTTCCCAGGGCAACACGTAGAGTTCGATAAGAGCGTTCGCCCCTTTGCCAAGAGATAGATTGGTGGAAATAACTTTGACGCCGCGGTACCGCTGGGAATGGATTTCTTCCATATCCTGGCCGTCGGAAATGTACATCGTATACATGTTCGCCCGTAGGTCGTTGGCGAACTGCTGGCCGAGATAGTCCTTAATACGGGCTTTAGTGAGCTGGGATGCAATCTCCGGCAAAATACCCTCCAGATAAGCGACCGTACCGCGTTTTGTGCGTTCGTGAGCTTTGCAGTGCTCGACGATTTCCGCCCGGCCGGTCTTCAACCCGGAACGTTTTAAAACCAGGCAGCTTGAAGGTTTGCCTTCCTTATCAGTCGAAGCCATGTGTAATTCCTGCGCGATAAGCGGAAAGGCAAGCAAACCGATACCCTGCTCACCCCTGAGGGCTACGTTAATCTTATCCGAATCACCGATACTGTTAAGCACCTGCCGCATCTTATCCCTGGTAATCCCCACGCCATTATCGATAACGGCAATCTGCTTTAAGGGATTGGCGGTAAGGCCGTCAGCGTACTGGAGTTGGACGATGATTTGCCCGTCTTCAATTTTAGCCAGTTCGATGGCATCTGCGGCATTTTCGACGAATTGCTTGAGTGCTTCTTGAGGACTGCGACAGACGTTAGCCAATACCGCAAATACTCCCGGTCCGGTGTGAAGTGTAACCTGAGCCATAGCTCACCTCCTATCCGCCTGAGGCGGATGCCCGGTAAAGGAAATTATTCATTAAAAAGAGACGGTTTAGCCATCTCTTCTAATGCTTTTCTATAGGCGGTATCCCAGGTAAAACCCTGGCGGCGATATTTAATGATTAATCCTGTCTTGTTAATGTCCGCATCGCGGTACTGCCTGACTTCACGCTGTACGATGCATTTTCTGACCGAACTAATAAAGCCCTTCCTCTCGATATAACGCAGTTCATCAACGGAAGCCCCGGTCTGACGTGCCATTTCAGTTATACGTAACATTACACGAAATATTCCACGTAATTTTACATTAATAATATCACGGAATAATTTTATTGTCAATGGCTTGTTATCGTAAATAATATTAACTATAATTATATTTATTAAGGAGGCACATATGGACGAGCTTAAATTGGCCATCCTAATTGTAGTCATCCTGGTAGGTATATACGTGGTAATGTTACTCGGTGATTATTTCGGATACAAGTTCGGACGGATGAGACTGGCACTTTACGGCGGATACGTTACTCTTGGATTAATTATTTTATTCGCTATCTATGCCGCTATCAACTTATTAGTGTTGAATTAATCGAAAAGTCGGTTGAGAATAACTGGAGAAAAACATGGAAATCGAGAATGTTCACAAGAACACCAAGTTACTGATTGACGGTATCCCCTACAATGTCGTAGAGGCCGAGTTCGTGAAACCGGGTAAAGGCCGTGCTATCTACCGCCTGCGGTTATTGAATATGCGCTCCAATACTACCCTTGACCGTACTTATCACTCCGGTGAAAAAGTTGATGAAGTATCGGTTACCACTCACGAAGAACAATATTTATATGAAGAACACGACCAGTACATCTTTATGAACTCCGAGACTTTTGAGCAACATTATGTCCCCGCACAGATTATGGGCGACAAAAAATATTACCTCAAAGAAGGTGTCACTTTTATGATGCTGATGATGGGTGAGGAAATTCTGGATGTGACGCCACCGAATTTTTTAGAGTTAAAAGTAATGGAAAGTGCAATGGCAGGCAAAACGGACACTATCACCAACCAGGGTAAAGCCGCCATGCTGGAAACCGGTCTGACGATAGACGTCCCTATTTTCATAAAAGAAGGCGATATTATCAAGGTAGATACTCGCACCAAACGGTACGTGGAGCGAGTCAATAAGAAATAACCCATGGCAATCGAAGAATACGGGCGGTTGAAAAGCCTCAAGCCCAACTTGAAAAAACGGGCCAGGATTATCCAGCACGCCCGTAATTTTTTTTCCCGGCAGGGTTTTCTGGAAGTCGATACACCGACCAGAATGCCGGAAATCGCCCCGGAATTGAATATCGTCCCGATTACCTCCGGCAACTGGTATCTTTCTACCTCCCCCGAACTATTCATGAAAAGACTATTAGCCGCCGGTTATGAGGAATTATTCCAAATCGGTCATTGCTTCCGGCAGGGCGAAAGAGGCCGCTGGCATAACCCGGAGTTCACAATGATAGAGTGGTACCGCACCGGTGCCGACTACCTGAAATTGATAGAAGACACCGAGCATCTGGTAGTCTCTGCAGCAAAAGCACTCAAGCTCGGCTCGAAAATCAGCTACCAGGGGCAAGAGATTGATTTAACAACTCCCTGGCCAAGAATTACGGTTAGAAAAGCCTATCTGCAATACGCCGGTTGGGACCCTGTGGCAGACCCTAACCCTCTACGTTTTGACACAGATATGGTAGAAAAGGTAATCCCGCATTTCTCAAAAAACCGTCCGACGGTAATCCAGGATTACCCGGCACCGATGGCTTCGCTGGCGCGGCTAAAACCGCGGAACCGGCGTGTCGCGGAAAGGGCTGAAGTATTTATCGGCGGATTGGAAATCGCCAATGCTTACAGTGAGTTGATAAACGCTGAGGAGCAAGCCAAACGCTTCGCCGAGGAGATTAAACAAATCTATAGAGAGCAGCACCGGGCTATGAAATTGCCGCTGAAGTTCCTGGAATCGATGAAAAGCCTGCCGGAATGCGGCGGAATTGCGCTGGGAATGGACCGGCTGGTGATGCTTTTTTGTGACGCCACCTCCATCGATGAGGTGATGCCGTTTACCGTGGATACGGAATGAAACCCAAAGCTTAAAGCTCATAGTTTAAAACTGATGAAAATGAAGAAAATTATTTTAGCCTCAGGGTCACCCAGACGGAAAGAACTACTCGAAAAAATCGGGCTGAAGTTCGAGGTCGAGGCGGGAGACATCGAAGAGGATTTGAACGTCGGTTTACCACCGCGCGAACTGGCGGAAAAACTATCATTACAAAAAGCTCAAGCAGCCGCAGAAAAATATCCCGATGCCATAATCATTGCCGCGGATACTATCGGAGTTTTCGAGGGTAAAATCATCGGTAAACCGCACGCAGCGACGGAAGCCAAAAAGATGCTCTCGATGCTAAGCGGCAAGTCACATTTAGTAATTACCGGATATACGATAATCGATACCGAAACACGGAAAACCGTGACAAAATCCATAGAAACAAAAGTATATTTCCGTAAACTCACTAAAGCGGAAATAGATGCTTACGTGAAAACAGGTGAACCGCTGGATAAAGCCGGAGCTTATGCCATTCAGGGATTAGGGGCGTTAATCGTCGAGAAAATCGAAGGGGACTATTACAACGTCATCGGCCTGCCATTAAGCTCATTAACGGAGAGCTTGAGAGAATTCGGCGTTAAGATATTATAAGTGTATGTTCTTATTCTTTAACGAATTCTGCCGCACTCTCTCCCGCTACATATCCCGTAGAAAAAGCGGCCTGCAGGTTATAGCCGCCGGTATCGGCATCAATATCCATAATTTCACCGCAGAAATATAACCCTTTAACCAATCGTGAAGCCATAGTATAGGGGTCGATTTCTTTCAGAGAAACACCGCCAGCGGTTACCATTGCGGAAGACAGAGGTAACGGCGATTGGATATTAAACCGCAGGGATTTGAGTGTTTGCAGGATTTTTTCCCGTTCTCCGACGACAATTTGATGACCTAATTTATCCGCCGGAATGCCGGTCAAGCCGATAAAAGGCTCAATCATTTTCTGAGGCAACAATTCTTTTAGGAGACTACGATAGGTGCGTTTACTAAAAGTCTCGAAATCACGCTGGAGGCGGCGGCGTAATTGCTCTCCGGTCAAGCCGGGTTTAAGGTCGATAGACACGCTGACAGGCCCTTTTGCCAGCGCATCGACGACAGCCAGGCTCATCTGTAAAGTAACCGGCCCGCCGATTCCGAAATGAGTGAACATCATCTCTCCCAGACGGCTTTCAATCACGGGTAACTTGGCCTTTTCATAACCGGTACCCCGGCCGTAATCGTGTTTCGGAGTGAGTGAGGCGTCTATTTTATCCGCCGGGCAGCTAAAAGCCGTCAAGCGGATGTTTTTCAAACTAACACCCTGCATACTCTTCGCAAATTCAACTTCTTTAACTATTAACGGGACTAAAGCGGGACGCAGCTTAATAATGGTGTGTCCGACCGCCTCTGCCATGCGGTAGCCGTCACCTGCAGAACCGGTATGCTGAAAGGAAGCCCCGCCGGCAGCAAGTATTACGCCGTTTGCCGGGATGACACTAAGCCGGGTTTGAACTCCGGTAACTTTACCCCTGACAACAATAATGCCGCTGACGTTAGTATCTTTATGTAAATCTACTTTAAAGTCAGCCAAGTAACGCTGCAAGGCCTGAACGATGTCACCGGCTTTATCCGAGACAGGAAAGATGCGTCCGCCGCGTTCTACTTTCGTTGCCACGCCATACTTTTGCATAAAGGCGAGCAGTTCGTCACGGAAGAAGCGGTGAAAAGCCTGACGCAGAAATTGCCCGTTCTTCCCGTACATCCTCAGGAAGTTTTCCAGTTCGAGGGTATTGCTCAGGTTACACCGGGTCTGTCCGCTGATGAGGATTTTCTTGCCGGTTTCCGACATTTTTTCCAAAAGGACGACTTTGCCGCCTGATTCGGCTGCCCGCCCGGCTGCCATCAGACCGCTCGCACCACCACCGATAACGATTATTTGTTTTCCACTCATTGGTTTAGATTATCAGGTATCAAGTGTATTTTTACAAGTAATAATGGTTTTATCATTATGTTATGTAACTTGTTGAGCACGCCGAAATAGTCACGGTCACGCCGGACTTGCTGAATCCGCAAAGTCTGAACAAGTATAGCTATTGTTTCAATAATCCGCTAAAATATAATGACCCTACCGGTCACTGGCCTAACTGGGCCGCAATAGGTAAGGCGATTAGTAACGCCGTCGAGGTCGTGGTAAATGTTGTCAAAGCCGACCCGGTTGGTGCGATACAGACGGTACTGGATATCGCGGGCATGGTACCGGTCATCGGGGAGGTGTGCGATGTAGCCAGCGGTGTCATATCTGCGGTACGGGGAGATGCCGTAGGAGCGGCGTTATCCTTTGCCTCGTGTATACCCATAGCCGGTAATG
>JAFGLR010000094.1 GCA_016927955.1 Dehalococcoidales bacterium | reverse complement strand
GGCGAAAAAATCCTCAACGAAGTGGATGAGACCATCCGACCGGATACCAGCCTTGAGAAACTGGCGGCTCTAGCTCCGGCTCTCGATACTGAATGGATAACGGCAGGCACTGCCAGCCCGGTCACCGATGGTGCCTCGGCGGTTTTGTTGATGAGTGAAGAAAAGATGAAAGAACTCGACCTTAAACCATTGGTACGTATTGTGGCTAATGCTGTCGTCGGCAGCGACCCGGGACTGGTGTTAACCGGGCCCATCTATTCGACTCCCAAAGTGCTGAAAAAAGCCGGTATGAAAATGGCTGACATCGATATTTTTGAAGTCAATGAAGCATTCGCCCCCGTTCCTATCATCTGGGGCAGAGAACTTGATGGTCCTATGGATCGACTCAATGTTAACGGTGGTGCACTGGCGCTGGGTCACCCTGTGGGTAACTCGGGTTCTCGTGTCAGTATCACGGCAATTTACGAGCTGATTCGACGTCAGGGTAAATATTCGCTGGTTACGTTATGCACCGGTGGCGGTATGGCGCCGGCAACAATATTCGAGCGCGTGTAATTATCTCATTCCTCTCCGGTATCCCGACTGGTATAACGTGAAGCTATGTGTCGGGCGTTCTGATCATTCCCGGGAAATTTCTTTCACCTTGATTCATTGCTTCCATTTCAGTCCGTCCATAATAGTAAAAAACCTGTTATAATTTTATTTGTCAGGTTATCTATCTTTGAGAGGACACAACAATGGAGAAAAAACTAAAAGTTGGCGTACTTGGCGCCACCGGTATGGTCGGGCAGAACTACCTGCGGCTCCTTGCTAATCACCCCTGGTTTGAGGTTGTTTATTTAGCGGCTTCACCGAATTCCGCGGGTAAAAAGTATAAGGATGCCGTTGCCGGGCGCTGGCATATGAAGGGAGACATCCCCGAGCAGTTCAAGAATCTGGTCGTCCAGGACGCCGGTATTGTCTCAAAAGCTATCGGTAAGTGCCAGTTGATGTTTTCGGCTGTAGAGATGGACAAGAAGTCGATTCTCGCTCTGGAGCTGGAATATGCTGCTAAGGGCTTCGCCGTTGTGTCCAATAACAGCGCTCATCGCAGTACTGATGACGTACCTGTAATGGTTCCGGAAATAAACCCGGAACATCTTGATATTATTTTGGATCAAAGGAAAAAGTACGGTTGGCGCAAGGGATTGCTCGCTGTGAAACCGAACTGCAGTATCCAGAGCTATATGATACCGCTTTTTGCCCTGATGAAAGCCGGTTATGTCATCGATAAGATGATTGTTACCACCTTACAGGCACTTTCTGGCGCCGGCTATCCCGGACCGGCTGCTATCGATTTAGTCGATAATGTCTTGCCTTATATATCGGGTGAAGAAGAAAAATCGGAAGTGGAGCCGGCTAAGATTTTTGGTAAGGTTAGAAATGGCAAAATCGTCCCTGATAATACCATAAAGATTTCGGCACACTGCAACCGTGTGGCGGTGACCGATGGACATATTGCCTGTTGTAGTATCCACTTCAAGGGAAAGAAACCGAAAGAAGAAGAAATAATAAAAATCTGGAGAGGTTTTGAAGGATTACCGCAGAAACTGAAATTGCCGTCGGCGCCTGTACCCGTAATGATATACCGTGATGAAATCGACCGACCGCAGCCTCAAAAGGATAGGGATGCCGGTAACGGACAGGCAATTACCGTCGGTAGACTGAGAAAATGCAACGTATTCGACTACCGTTTTGTGGGGCTGCATCATAATACGGTTCGAGGTGCGGCGGGTGGTTCTATTCTAACCGCCGAACTCCTGGTAACTAAAGGTTACTTGAAGTAATACTACGAAAGAATTGCCCCTTTGCTACTAAAGTAATACTTGTAAAACCCGAAATGGGTATATACGGTTTGTCCGCTAATACTATAATAAAAATGGCATAAGGAGTGCGTAATGAAGCTGGATGACATTAAGACTATCGGGGTGATGGGGGGTGGACTTATGGGCAGTGCTATTACCCAGAATATTATCGTCTCCGGGTACAAGGCTGTTTGCCGTGACCTTACAGATGATATCCTCAAAAATACGCGGTCTATCATTGTCGATAGTCGGTTTGGTATGAGAATCGGCGTTGAGCGGGGTAAACTGACCAAAGAGCAGATGGAACAGGCTTTAAATAATCTTACGTTGACGACGAAAGTTGAAGATTTAAAGGACTGCGATATTATCATTGAATCAATCGGTGGTGGTGACCCGAGACAACTGGAAAATAAGGAACTAAAGCTGAAAGTCTTCGCCGAGCTGGATAAACTGGTTAAAAAAGATGCCATCTTTACTACCAATACTTCGAGCTTTACGATTGCTGACCTGGCTCAAGCAGTAGAACGCAAGGACAGATTTATCGGTCTGCACTGGTTCCGACCGGCTAATATCCTGAAGGCGGTTGAATTGACTTATACCCGGGACAACACTGAGGAAGTAATCCAGGTAATGGAAGAATTCTGTAAGCGCCTTGGTAAAATACCGGTCAGGGTTAAAGACGTGCCCGGCGATACCGGTTTTATTGGCAATCGCCTGTTTGGTATCGTCATGAGAGAAGCCCGCAAAATGGTGGAAGCCGGAATCGCTTCGCCTCAGGATATAGATACCGTAATGAAAGAGGGCTATGGGTGGACTCTTGGGATTTTTGAGATGTCTGGGCAGACCCGTGACCCGAGGCAGAGGTCGGGACAGAGCCGGTAGTAAAAATCAGTAAATTTTACGGGATTTTAATATTTTATTTTAGAGGTCCGTACCTGAGTCGGTCGTCCGGTTATTAGCGGAGTGACTGGCAGCAGATACGTTTTCCCTTTTCTATTACCGCTCCCGTTACCTGATAAACGAAAAATTTTCGGGGAAGGAGGAAATAGACATGCCGATGTCGACATCTTTTCAAGAGCGCTTATTCCCTCGTTTACCTGAAATAATTAAATATTTCGGAACACCTTTCCATATATTCGATGAACGCGGCATCATAGAAACTGGTGCTGAATTGTGGCATGCCTTCCGTGATATCCCGGGATTTCAAGAATTTTTCGCTGTGAAAGCTTTGCCTACTCCTGCAATTTTAAAAATTATGAAGAAACTGGAATTCGGTCTTGATTGCAGTTCTCCATCGGAACTTATACTCGCCCGTCAAAATGGATTCTCCAGCATTGATATTATACTCACATCGAACAACACTTCTGACGAGTTGTTTACTCTGGCAGCGAAAGAGGGCGGCTGTATTCTTAATATTGATGATATCACCATGATTGATAGAATTGCTGATTTTCCTGTGCTTGTCTGCTTCCGGTACAATCCCGGGGAAAAACGGACCGGAACACAGTTTATGGGTAGTCCGGTAGAGGCAAAATTTGGTGTCAGGCATGGTCAGATTATTAATGCATATAAAAAGGCTATGAACTGTGGCGCTACTCAGTTCGGAATCCACACGATGATTATTTCGAAT
>JAFGLR010000093.1 GCA_016927955.1 Dehalococcoidales bacterium | reverse complement strand
CTGGACACAAGTTCCGCTGACTTGAGGAAATCGCTGAGACTGAGGAAGAATTCCTGAATTTCTTTAGTTTCTAAAGGGAGAGTACACGGAAGTAATTGAGCCTTCCGCTATTCAGGATAACTATCCACCGGCTCCGGAGAGGACTTACTACCGCCTCACTAAGAAGGGCATCCAGCTGGGGATGAGCTATGGTCTAACCCACTCTTCACGCTTGATCCTGAAATCGGCCCCAGCCATATGAAGAGGCAAGATTAACACATACCTATGATACTTGGGAAAATTGCGACAAAATTCGGTTGACTATTTAAACTTCAGGGTTATATCTTGAACAAGGGATTACCAGGTGAATGACGGATTGCCCTCTCATATCGCGGGGAGATTTTGGTGGGTTAGAGCGCAGGATACACTCTCTTCCCAGCCTGATAATCCTTCTTTTTTTACCTTAAATTTCCAAATTCTGCAGAGGTATCAAGATACTTTTTTGTTACATTAAACGCACACCGGGATGTTTGTTCTGACATGCGTACTCTTGGGCGATGCCGTTTGTTTTTTCCGCGCGTTGACAAAACATCCTTACGTTATGATGAAAAGAAGGATAGTATAACATTGAAGACCTACTAACCTCTATTTGCCAAGCACCTCATACTTATGAAAGTGCCGCGGAAACTTAAGTGTAGATTGCCAACATGACAATACATTGTCTTATTGTATATGTAACCCAGCGCACTGAGAGCCAAATCCTAGTCCCTGCAATTAGTAAAGGGGTTAGTTTCCATACTAACCCCTTTACATAGACTGTTAGCTAGGTTTTGGATACTATTTGCCGATGTCAGATTGTGCAGCCCAATTTACTATTTCTACTCTCTCCTCCGTAGTAATGGTGCCATCTTTTACCAGACCTTGTGTAAACTTGGCAATACAGCTTACAAACTGACCATGGTTCTTTATGTTTTGGAAACAATCAGCGATTCCATCGTAACCATAGCACGGCCCGTCGCTACTGACTAGCCACGGTTCGTAATAAACATTATCCCAAACAATCGCTCCACTGCCAGGGCCAATGCCGCTTGGTCCATCGATAGCACCCCACCAATTGCATATGGCGTCGACGAAGTTCGATGTTAAGTTAAAGACTCCCCAAATATAGGGACCGCTGTAGAATTCATTACACCTGAGTACAATATCTCCTGAGGCGAAAGTAGAATCGACATATATTGCACTCCATGGTCCCGATAAAAATTGGCATCCGCTGATCAAAACGCTGGACAATGAAGGATTATTACCCCATAATCCTAGGTCAATATGCTCCCAGGCATTACCTTCGAAGTAACAATCAGTGATCGCTACATTGCTGAAAGCTCCTTGTATGAGGCTCAGTCCTGCGTTGTTGTTGGTGACAGTGTTGCCTTCAACGGTTAGCCCGTCAACTGTGGAATTATTCGCGAAGCTGATTCCGATGCCGCTACTGTCAATGTTATTATCTAATATGATTAGATTATTTACAGTAGAATCGGTGACTAGGATCCCATTTTGAGAATGATTATGGATATAGTTATTGGAAAGAGTTATGTTGCTATAGGTCGAAGGAGCACCATAAATCCAAATGCCATAAGTAGCGTTCTGAATTTCGAATCCATCAATGGTAACATCACTCATACCTGCAGCCTTGTATATACCCAAGCAAGCTCCGCTCCCACCTCCGTCAACAATAGGGCTGTTTCCTGCTGCTGCCTGGATAGCAAGCTCCTTGTTTATAACCACTTTTCCATAGGTTCCGTCATATACCTCGATTGTGTCTCCATCGGCAGCAGCAGTAATGGCTGCCTGAATTGTAGTAAAGTCTGCATCGGGATATTCCACAAGATCATCATCAACAGTCCACGTAGTTGCTGCAGCTGCTGGTAGTGCGGCTCCCAAGCTGAGACCGAGGACTAGTACTAAGGCAAACACTATATTGAATGATTTCTTTTTCACTAGCTTCCTCCTTTGCTAATAACATTTTTAAAGTCACTTATCTGGTGCATTTTTCTTCGTTCTTATGCTATCACCCCCCTCATAAAAATAATAAACCGACCCTTTCAGGCCGGTTTCACTATTGGCTCTTCGCCACCCAAGTGCCCAGATACAGGTGGCGAGTCACTGCCCCCTATTTATTGGCGCTGAGTAATATGTTTTTTATTCTCGGCTTTAATTTAAATATCCTCAATATTACTATTGCGTATCCTTGCGCGAAAAATTATGGTTATTATAAATAAAAATGTCAACGAAAAAATAATTAACTTAATTAATTTCATTTAACCATTCTGCCTAAACCAGAGGCAATAATATTACAATTTGTTAGATTAGATATATTTTTAGTAACCTTGTCAATATATTTTGTTGGATTGTTTTTCACCTTTATGCCGTAGGTTTTTAGGGTATGTCTGTTTTGGGCTAAAACGTGGGGAGGTATCAGTTCCTCCCCACGGTTTCTACCGGAAAAATTGACCTGACATTGTTAGTCAACAATAACCTGAAAGGTATCGCTGATAAGTATTGTCCTTCCAGCTTCATTAATCCAGACAGACAGGCAGTAACTACCGGGACCCGGGAAATTGTCGCCTGTTAAATTAATATGCCAGCTACCCTCCCCGTAAGAATCGGTCGAAAATGTGAAAGCGGGAACCGTGCTGGTGAACAGACCCGGCCAACCGGTGTTGCCGGTGTGAGTTTTAATTGCGGCGCCCGTTATTGAATACCAGTCGTGTCCGTATCCCTGGCCATTATTTCCCCATGTTCCGCTTATCGTTCCGTCGGCAGCTATTGTCCCTATCGCATCATACCAGTAACCGTTATTGTAATCTGAATGGAAGGTAATGTTTCCATTCATAACATCGATTGTTCCTGTTACGGTCTCGGTTATCGAATAAGGGGGGCCGGACGCCGGATAGCCGCCGGTACCCGAGAACGTCCCGTCTGCGTGTTGGGTAATGGTATAATCGTGGTCATAATTACCACCCAAAACAGCACGTATTACCAGTCACCTTCAATGTCCCATCCGGTGTCGACATAAGGTTCGTAACACTTTGAAAGATACACGGTATAGGTAGTATCAGCATTTAGTCCCTTCATCGCTCCGGTCATGGCGACTTCAACTTTACCGTTCGGTTGGTTCACAATCAGCTTTGAAGCGGTATCCGAGCCAGGTATGTCTTGAGATCCGTAAGGGGGTACCGGCATAACGGCGGCCGAGAGGTTCCACGCTACTTTTACAGCTCCCGCCATGTTGTCGGCAGGTTTAGCATAAGCTGGAAACGCGATGAGAAGGGTTAATAATATTACGGATATAAAAACAATAATTACCTTTTTCATTTATTTACTCCTCTTTTTATTGTGTTTAAATGTAGTTGATTCTTTCTTTGTTAATTTTAATGTTGTTTTATACCTGACACCCCTTTCATTAAAAATTAATAACATCCGTGTTTATGTCCGTTCTACTCTTAGTACCGTATTATTCATGTAACAAATACATTTAACAGTGTAAAAAGCTAATATCACGTGTAATAATTGCGCAGATGTTTATTTAATCTTACATTATTTAGGATATGAGGGCATAAAAACTTTGTCAACGAAAAATAAACGAAAGTTTAAACTAAATTAAATAAATTTGTATTTTTGAAAATTATTACAACGTTTCCTCACATATCCTAATTAGAAGTAAAAATACTTAACTTCCCATTTATTTTTAAATTTTACTTGATACATAGTCATTCCTTGTTGTTAGTTTTACCTTGAAGATTAGGAGTATGACTTAAAACCCCAAAATAATGCGAGGGGTTAGAACTTAAAACGAGAAAATGTCGATAAAACTTGCAATATCCTTTTATAGGAGGAGCCATTATGACTATGGGCAGCAGTTCAATGCCCCTATATCTCACTGGTATCGTTATGCGATTTTTCTATACAGTTTTTCGCCAAAAATAGCTACGAATTTATCAACTTAATCAATTGATCTATCATTCTTTAGTCGTGCAAATATCATCATTTTCAGCATTATGCTGAAAGACTAACAAAGCCATTCTCAATACAAAATCAATATTGCCGTGGCAAAATCAACAAATTATCAATAAAAAGGAAGAAGCGTTATATAGCGGCAATATACAACGAAGTATCCATATTATAAATCCGTAAAAGTGCTAAAAGATGCAGGTTTAACACGTAAGGAGTGACTTGCATGCTTTGCCTAGAAGGTATATGCTGTTGTAAAAAAAAATGGGAGAAAATCATGGCCATAGGCGAGTATCAAAATATAGTCCACGATCTCCAGGTTATGCGGCTTATCGACGATGTCTTGGTAGCGGTAGGGGCGCTAAAGGCGCACCTTGAGGATTCGAACATGGATTCGAATTCCATTGGGGGCATTCTAATTCCTCGGCTTTCGCCCTATAATATTCCCATGGGTAATCGTCCGCGCACCAAGGCTCTCGGAGACGATCAGCTCAAGGGCGAACTCAAAGGCGACCTGGCCGCCTACGAGGAATTCGGCCTTTTCCAGCGATCCGTCAATCAGAATACTGCCTATCGCTATCGAGGCGTTTTACTAAGGTACCAGCAGTTCCTGGGGCAAAACCTGCCGAGCCTGGCTGCGAGTGTCGAGTATCTCAGTTCACTGCGTAAGAATGACTTCGACCCATCGACTCTTCGCCTATATCGCGCCGCCATCGCCGGCTTCCATCAGTGGCGTAACGAGGAACTCAAGTTCAGAGTCAAGGTCCCAAGGACGTCAGCCAAATATATTCCGTGGGAAACAATACCAAACTAATTATTTCCCTATTAATACTTAATTTATACCTCACTAATACCACAAAAATACTTCAAAATTCTATACTAATATCAGGTAATTTTCAGAACCAATTCATATATGGTCATTAGAGATGTAAAAACAAATATAAAACTACTGGAAATGACTGGCGCTAATTCCAAGTCAGAACAATTTGACTTTTGGGAGAGGGTTCTTCATAGATATGGGAACCTCTGGTGCACAGTCTATTCTAATAGCATGCGACCCCTGATGTATCGAGGCGACAAGATTTTAGTACAAAATCTTGATTCTAGTGATCTGAACACAATCAAACGAGGTGACATTCTCGTTTTTAGAAATGGTAAGTCATGGGTAACCCATCGGATTATCGGGTTCAGGAAGATAAAAAACCATGTGGTTTACATCGAAAAAGGCGATGCCAACCTCGATATTACCTGCCTCAATCGAACCAGCATAATGGGAAT
>JAFGLR010000092.1 GCA_016927955.1 Dehalococcoidales bacterium | reverse complement strand
GCTAAAGGGCTTACCGCCCGCTATTCACCGACGACAAGCCCTTACTGCCCTATAATAAAAGTGTCTAACTTTTGGGGGTCACTTCATAGGAACCCGCCCTTTATTTTTTTAATAATGGGCAACACCATGTAGTTGCCCCTACGAAACAGATTCTTTTTACACGCCACCCGGCCCTAGATTCTTCGTCGCCTCTGGTTTTGGAGTCGCGGCTCCTCCGGAATGACAAATCAAGCCCCTACAACTTATAACTTAATATCAATCGCTTTTAATGCAATATTTTGCAGTAGCTTCGCCTTGAATTCGGTAAAAGGCATTACGGCCTGCTCACCGGTGCGGCAACGGACGGCAACGGCCTCGGCGGCGATTTCTTTATCCCCGACTACCAGCATGTAAGGAATTTTATCTAACTGGGCCAGCCTGATTTTCTGGTTCATTCTCTCGGAGCTGTCATCAACCTGAACCCTGACCTCAGCCGCCTTCAGTTCTTTTTCCAGCTTGCGGGCGTATTCCACGTGGGTATCGGCGATTGGAATGAGAGCCACCTGCACGGGGGATAACCACGTCGGGAAAGCCCCAGCATAATGCTCGATAAGCAGGCCGAAGAACCGTTCCCAAGAGCCGAACAGGGCACGGTGAATCATATAAGGCCGGTGTTCCTGACCGTCGGCTCCTATATACACCATATCGAACCGCTCCGGCAGGTTGAAATCGAACTGTATGGTGGTGGTCTGCCACTCGCGTCCCAGAGCATCTTCGATTTTGATATCGATTTTCGGCCCGTAGAAAGCACCGCCGCCTTCGTCCACGTGATATTCGAGGTTGTTTTCATCGATAACCCGGCGTAAGGCACTCTGGGCATCTTCCCACATCTTCACATCACCGATGGCATCACCCGGTCGCGTAGAAAGATAGACCTTAAATTTTTCAAATCCAAATACCTTCTGCATATAGAGTGAAAACCGCAGGACTTCAGATACTTCGGAATTCATCTGTTCCGGCGTACAGAAGATATGAGCATCGTCCTGCGTAAAACCGCGTACTCTCATCAGACCAGATAATGTTCCGGAGCGCTCATAGCGGTATACGGTACCCAGTTCTGCCCAGTGCAGCGGCAGGTTACGGTATGAGCGTCGCTGTGATTTATAAGCCAAAATATGAAACGGGCAATTCATTGGTTTGATGTAATAATCCTGCTCGTCGATTTTCATCGGGGAATACATATTTTCTTTATAAAAGCCGAGGTGCCCGCTGGTCTCCCAGAGCTTACTCAGGCCGATATGCGGCGTGTAGAGGATTTCATAACCGGCGGCAAAGTGTTCCTTACGCCAAAAATCCTCTATCGTAGTACGGATACGGCCTCCTTTAGGAGTATAAATGACCAAACCGCCGCCGATATCTTCAGGGATAAGAAACAGATCAAGGTCCTTACCGAGCTTACGGTGGTCGCGTTTCTTCGCCTCTTCCTGCAGTTTTATATACTGGTCCAGCTCTTTCCGGGTACGAAAAGCGATAGCATAAATTCGCTGGAGCATCGAGTTTTTCTCCGAACCGCGCCAGTAAGCCCCGGCGACTTTATCCAAATTAAAAGCATCTATAGTGATTTCGCGGGTCGAGTTCACGTGAGGCCCGGCGCATAAATCGGTAAAGTCACCGGACTTATAAATCGTAATCTCGTTATCGTTTAACTCATCGATAAGCTCCAGCTTGTAGGGCTGGTCTTTAAATATTTCCTTCGCTGCTTCTTTGGTGATACTTTCCCGGACGAAAGGCTGTGCGGCTTTAATAAGCTCCTTCATCTTTTCTTCAATAACCGGCAGGTCTTCCGGGGTCAGGCTGCGGGGCAGATCGAAATCGTAGTAAAAGCCGTTATCAATAGCCGGCCCGATACCGAATTTGGTGCCGGGGAATAATGACTGCACCGCTTCCGCCAAAACGTGTGACGCCGAGTGGCGCATGATATGGAGTTTTTCCAGTTTTTCCTGTTCGTCAGACATTTTTTTAACCTCTCATTTCGGTCGGGAATACCTGTCCCAACCCGAATCTGAGGCCATTATAACAGCGAACTGAGGGAAGGTGCAAAAATAGATTAAAAATCAAAAACATACATTAAATACTAAAATATATTTAATCGATGTAAAGTGAAACCATTAACCGAATTAACCGTGTGACTGTAAAGTCAAATCCGAGTATTGCCAGCCTAAAAGACAATATTTTGTCAGAGATGATAGGGGAAGCCTGAAGGGGGAAGAAAGAGATGATGCGCTTCTTCCCCCTTCAGAGTTAATGGACAAACATAGAGGCTTACCCCCGGATTATACTAAAGCACATTCCATACACTTCCCCTGAATGCAGAATGTCTTATAAATATGGATTAGGCCCTGCTGCCGGCAGGCGGAATTTATCATGCCTTTACCTAACCCAAGCTGTTTTTGGAGGTGTTTTTCAATGGAGTTGGCGGGTAAGACCGGATAATGGCAAAACATGTCCAAGGACTTACCGCTACTATTTTCCCGAGCGTAAATAAACGGCAATAAAATATTGATAATAATTTCTCCGGCCCTATCCGCACCAATCAGTGCCGGAGAAAAACGGGAACAGGCCAGACCGAAATCATAATGGGCTGCCCAGTAGCCGGATGAGTTTACCAAAAAAGCATCCGTAAGCTCCCGGACGTTTTCTACCCGTGTGTCTCCGATCAAATCCAATAATGAACCCGATAGCCCATTATGCCGATACCGCCAAACCAAGTGACTCAACGCCGCCAGACGACGCAGCGGCGAGTTATTCGGCCGTACCTTAAACAAATTCCAGTTTCCCGAAGCTAAGGTTTCTGTAAAGGAATGCTCCAGCCACAGCTTTTCCAGAGTAACGATATATTTATCATTATTACTGTTAACAGAACGCAGGGAAGGCAACAGACCGGCAGCCCCCAGTAATAACGCCTGCTGGCGAAGCAAAGATTCCTTTTCAGACAGGTTTTGGGTTAATGATGCCAGAACCCGTAACGGAACGATATCAGCCAGCTTCTGGCAGGGAGTTTTATTCTTCGAGTAACCCAGAGCCCCCAGGATACCCCAATAAAGCACCTGTCCGGCCGCGGTCTGCATCAGTTCACTCTGGAACTCTGCTACTTTTTGTCTGAAACGGGCCTCCCCGGCTTCGTCTAGTAAATGGGTTACTTTTTCAGGATTTCCGACGGCAATTTCCGCACAGGGTAAAGCCGAAGGGGCTGCCTGCAGCCTCTTTTCCAGATAACCGCGTAGACTCAAGGTGGGTAATAATTCACCGTTGGCCCGGTGCATCGTTAAGGACCCGTTTTCCTCTAGCACGACGTGAAGGATAACGTTATTATATGCCGGGTTCCGGTGATGGCCGTGGGCTTCCCAATCCCCGGAGTTTACGTGTAACTCGATTTCCCCCTGCTGAATTACATTTCCCCGGATGATAACGGCATCCCGAAAATCAGCCCCGCGGTCATCATTCAAACGTCCGGGATAAATTATCCGCAGCGGCTCGCCGTTTTCCGTAACCAGCGTATCTTCCCGCGATACCAGGTCACGCCATAAATCAACCAGTCTATATTCGGCAAGATTACTCTTCAAGATTGATTATCGCTCCGGCGATTCCATCTCTTTTTTAAATATGCGATAAGCCGGTTCATCATAAAGGACAAAGACTACTTTCTCCAGACTGGTCTTGTCCTTAGCATAATCCATGACTTCCTGCTGCATAATCCGGGCACACTCCGCAAAAGGAAAACCACCCACGCCTGTCCCCAATGCCGGGAAAGCGATACTCTTGATACCAAGCTCATCCGCCTGCAGCAGACTATTATAGGTGGATTTCCTGATTTTCTCAGCGTCGGTCTGAAAGTCCATTCCCATCACAGCGGCATGTATAACGTATCTAGCGTTCAGGTTTCCGGCTTTAGTTGCCAGTGCCGCTCCGATAGGAATAGGGCCCTTTTTCACGGCCTCATCTTCAATAATTTTACCGCCGGCCCGTTTGATAGCCCCGGCAACACCCCCTCCCATCAGCATCCGGTTATTCGCCGCATTCACGATAGCATCAACCGCCAGCATGGTAATAT
The DNA here is from genome assembly GCA_016927955.1 of Dehalococcoidales bacterium. Lineage (GTDB taxonomy): Bacteria > Chloroflexota > Dehalococcoidia > Dehalococcoidales > JAFGLR01 > JAFGLR01. The sequence continues at coordinate 14,092 of JAFGLR010000092.1, read as the reverse complement.
CCCCTTTACGGATTTCTATTTTTATCATATTAACCCCAATCGAATATTATTTTGAAGGTATATTACACGGTTTCGTGTATTTTGTCAAGGGAAAATTAAACATCAGCCATTAAAGACAAGACTTTACTCTATAATTTGTGGTTCTGATTTTTGAGATTTGTGCTTGGATATCACAAACTCTCGTAGGTGCTCTTCAGAAGCAGGGCATCTTCTTCAAGATTGGGACTTTCACAGATGGCAAAGCCGCCGACCCGGTAGTCTTTCAGGGCTTTCATTAATTCCGGGTAGTTTAAATCGGACTCCTGCAAATTCAGGTGTTTGAGTTCTCCCTTCAGTCCGTACTTTATGCCGGAAATATGCATGTGCATACTATCCAGGGCTTTTTTACCCAGCTTTTGCTTAATTTGTTCCAGCACAGCGGCAAATTCATCATACGTATTATTTTGCCCGGTACGGGCGTGCCAGTGAGCGAAATCGACAACCGGCAACACCTGCGGCAATTCGGCACTTAAATTTACTATCTCCTCGACAGTCCCGAACTGGGTGCCCTTGCCCATTATCTCCGGCCTTATCCAGACATTATTCTTTTCCCCGGATAGCTGTTCCAGTACTTCTGCCAGATATTTTTTTACCGTTTTGTAAACCTTATCAGTAGATTCGCCGCCGTAAAAGGCCGCATGAACCGCAATGCTTTCCGCACCACATAATTTTGCTATCCGGGCAGTTTGTAAAATCCGGTACTGGCTGGCTTTTATTATATCTATCTCAGCAGAATTTAAATTAATAAAATAAGGAGCGTGAGCGGTCAGTTTAACCTTCAATTTATTAGCCGCTGCCGCCACCTGAAGGGCTGTGTCTTTACTCATATGGACACCCCGCACAAACTCGAGCTCCATACAACCCAATCCTAATTCGGCGATTCGCTCGATACCGTCAATAGTGGAAGGAGGCTTAGGAGTACTGTTAGGCGTCCCACCGGTTCCAAAAAGCAATTCTGCCATAGTATCGCCTCACTTTCTCCAAACTACCTTTGAGTTTTAAGTTAATTGCTGGCAATTAGGACAAAAATAAGTACCCCTGCCCCGGACGACGATTCTTTCAATCGGTGTACCGCAAACGAAACAGGGCTGCTTACCGCGGCGGGCAACCCGGAATTCGCTGTGGGCGGTGCCTTTGGAACCGTCCGGCCGGTAGTAATTAACAATGCTGGCCCCTTTGTTTTTAATACCGGCGAGCAGGACTTCACGTACTGCTTTGTGCAGCCGGACAGTCTCTTCTTTATCAAGGCTCGCCGCAGAACGTAACGGGTGGATTTTCGCTAAAAACAGGGCTTCATCGGCATATAAATTGCCGATACCGGCAATACACTCCTGGTCGCAAAGCAGCGCTTTGCTGGGTGTTTTACGCCTGGAAAGCAAATCGGCAAAACGCTTTTCCGTCAGGTCCTTACTTAAAGCCTCCGGCCCGAGTTTACCGATAACCGTATCAATATCCTGGACCAGCCACATCCGGCCGAACTTGCGGGGGTCGCGGAAGAAGATTGCCGTCCCGTCGTCTAAATGTAATATCGCCCGGGTGTATTTGGGCGGTTCATCTTCGGAACGGTCTAACAGCAGGGAACCGGTCATCTTCAAATGGAGGATTAAAACATCCGCCCCGCTCAGGTGAACCAGTAAATATTTCCCCCTTCGGACAACGTCTTTAATTTTCCGACCAGCCAAACGGGACTTGAATTCGTCCGCCGCCGGTTGCCGGACAATACCGTCCCATAATAAAACAACCTCTTTGATTCGTTTTTTGAGAACATGAGGCGCTATTTCATTCTTTACGGTTTCGACTTCCGGTAGTTCAGGCATAACTTCCCCTAACTAATAGTTAATAATTTGTAGCATGTAAATGGGAAATATTAAACTCTATTCCATTTCCCCCCAGTTTTTACCCTGTTTCATATCCACTTTAACGGGTATGCTTAACTTAACAGCATCAGCCATGATATCGTGAACCAGTTCACGCATCATTGATAATTCATCTGACGGCACTTCGAAGATAAGTTCATCGTGCACCTGCAGTATCATCTTACTCTTAACCTGCCGCTGCTTCATTTCACTATCGAGTTTCACCATCGCCACTTTGATAATATCAGCCGAGGTACCCTGCACCGGCATATTGATAGCCATCCGTTCGGCTGCTTCCCGGATGTTACGATTAGAAGAATTAATCTCCGGAATATAGCGTCTCCGGCCAAGAATAGTCTGGACGTAACCCTTTGTTCTAGCCTGCTGCTTGGTGTTTTCCAGATATTCCCTGACCTGCGGATATTTTTCAAAATAAGCTTTGATAAATTTACCGGCATCTTCACGGGATAACTCAGTAGCCTGCTCAAGACCGTATTCACTCATCCCGTAAATCACGCCGAAGTTGACGGTCTTCGCCAGACGGCGCATATCCGGCTTTACGTTATCCGGGGCCACGCCATAAAGCTGGGCGGCGGTGGCCGTATGCACATCCTCGTTATTACAGAAAGCGGTGACTAGAGCCTTATCCTGCGAGAGATGTGCCAGCGAGCGTAAATCTATCTGGGAATAGTCCGCCGCCAGTAGAATAGTCCCGGGCGGGGCGATAAAAGCCTGCCTGACCTGTTTGCCAAAGTCGCTGCGAATAGGGATATTCTGTAAATTCGGGTCGCTGGAAGACAGCCGTCCGGTTGTCGTCCGGGTCTGGTTGAAACTGGTATGCACCCGGCCGGTCTTCGGATTTATCATACCGGGCAACGCATCGATATAGGTCGACTTCAACTTGGCTAGTTGCCGGTAGTCCAGCACCATTCCGATAACCGGGTGTGCCGGGCGAAGCTGTTCAATTACCGAGGCATCCGTCGAATAGCCGCTGGCCGTCTTACGGGCTTTCGGTAAATTCAGTTCCTCGAAGAGAACGGCGCTCAACTGCTGCGAGGAGTTGATGTTGAATTGATGGCCGACCGCTTTGTAGATATCGGCTTCCAGTTTTAATAAATCATCACCGAGGCGGCGGGAAAGCTTACGAAGTAAATCCTTATCCAGCAACACGCCATGACGCTCCATCTTTAACAGTATGGGTACCAGCGGCATTTCCACATCCGCGAAAAGCTGCCAGAGGTCCTGTTTCTCCAATTCGGCTTTCAGCAGAGTCGCCAGCCGGCCGGTCATATCGGCATCGGCACCGCAATAATCAGCCACCTTGCTCACTTCTGCTTGAGACATCTGAATCTGCTTGCTGCCGGTTCCGATAATACCGGTGATAGGTGTCATTTCGACACCGAGCTTATCGAAAGCCAGACCCTTAAGTGCCAGATTTTTCTCTCCCAGCAAATAGGCTGCTACCATAGTGTCGAAAGTTAAATTATTCACCTCGATGCCGGTTTCTGCCAGCACGCCCATATCGAACTTCCCGTTGTGGGCTATTTTGGCGATATCCGGACTTTCCAGTACGGGTTTCAGCTCGGCGATAAACTCGTTGTCCGGTAATTGGGCGACCTGTCCCAGCACCAAATCATGCCCGACCGGTACGTAATAGGCCAGGCCGGGCGAGTCAGAAAAGGATATGCCCACCAGCTTTGCCAGCATCGGGTTTAAGCCATTAGTCTCCGTATCGAAAGAGAACGAACCGGCAGACTTTAGCTTTGCTACCAGTTCTGCTAAAGCCGCACTGGTGTTCACGATATTATAGTTATTATTTTGGGTTTCTATTTTCATCTGCACCTGAGATTCCAGCACTTCTGCCGCACCGGTACCCGGCAGTTTATTTAACAGGCTGAAAAACTCCATCTCACGGAATAGCTCGCTGACCTGGCTACGGTCGAAATTAGTTATCCGGCAGGCGTTCAGGTCCAGCTTCACCGGGACATCCCTGACTATCGTCGTCAATTCTTTACTTCGGCGGGCGATAGCCTCATTTAAAATTAATTTTTCTTTCAGTTTCGGCGGCATAACCTCATCGATGCGGTTATAGATATCATCAATCGAGACGAACTTCTGCAGGAGACTTAAAGCTGTCTTAGGCCCGATGCCCGGGACACCGGGAATATTATCCGAAGTATCACCCTGTAAGGCTTTTAAATCGGCAATTTGTTCCGGCTTTACGCCGTATTTTTCTACAACGGCAGCTTCGTCATAAAGCATTGTGTCGCTGAAACTTTTCCTCGGTTTAGGATATAGCACTTTTACGCCTGGAGAAACAAGCTGCATGGCATCCGCATCACCGGTAACGATAACCGTCTCCATGCCCTGCTCGGAGGCCTGCCTGGATAGACTGCCCAGCATATCGTCGGCTTCATAGCCGTCCATTTCGAAGACCGGTATACGAAAAGCTTCTACGATTTGCCTGACCCGACCTAACTGGCCGGCGAGTTCTTCCGGCATTGCCGGACGCTGTGCTTTATACCGGTCGAAAAGCTGGTGGCGGAAGGTAGGGGCTTTTCTATCGAAAGCGATGGCGTAGCAGGTAGGCTTAATTTCGTTGATTACTTTAAGCAGCATCGAAACGAAACCATAGGCGGCATTAACCATTTCCCCTGTCTTCTTCAGAGTCAACGGAGGTATTGCATGATAAGCCCGGTGTATCAGGGCATTACCGTCAAATATAACTAGTTTTGATTCAGCCATCGGTAACTATTATAGCAGGAAAAAAAGAAAAGGCGTGAAGTTTTACATTTATCATTTAACTATTAATATAAATGTTAAGCTTTTATATTCGATTTACTGTCGGTAATTTCGATCCCGGTTATTAATATTTATAATTTATAAATCGCAAGCGATTGTTTCAGGCTCTAGTTCTTTTCTTCTTTCTTGCTGTGAAAATAGTTTTTATGATATACTTTACTGCGTCAATATAATTGGGAATATTGCGGAGTCTAAAGGGGGAACAACCGTGCCAGATGCAACAACAATAAAGCAACTTTTGGAAGCCGGGGCTCATTTCGGTCATCAGACCAGCCGCTGGCATCCGAAAATGAAGACTTATATCTTCACCAGGCGTAATGATATTCACATTATCGACCTGCAGCAGACGGCGAGCCTGCTGGAAAAAGCCTGTGCTTTTGTCCGCGGAATAGCTGCCGAAGGCGGCACTGTCCTCTTCGTCGGTACCAAGAAACAGGCTCAAGAATCGGTTGAGCAGGAAGCCAAACGGTGTGGTATGTTCTACGTGAACCGCCGGTGGCTGGGCGGCACGCTCACTAACTTCACCACAATTCAACGCCGTATTGATTACCTGGTCAGGTTGGAAAACCAGAAAGCCAAAGGTGATTTCAACCGGCTGCCTAAGAAGGAAGCTCAGGGATTCGAAGAAGAAATCGAACGCCTGAATCGTAATCTGGGCGGCTTTAAAGAAATGACGTCTTTACCATCAGTTATCTTTATAGTCGACCCGACTAAAGAAGATATCGCTCTTGCCGAAGCCAAACGGCTGGAAATTCCGGTCGTTGCTGTTGTAGATACGAACTGTGACCCCGATGACATCGATTATGTTATCCCGGCAAATGATGACGCTATCCGGGCGATTAAGCTGGTCTGCAGTAAAATCGCCGATGCCATCATTGAAGGCAAACAGGGAGTTGCTTTCTCAGCGGATACCGCTCCGGCCGAACCGGAACCTCCTGCTGAAGTTGAAGCTACTAAAACTGAAGACGAAAAAGCCGGGGAATAATACCCGCCAAATAACAAGGAAGGTGAATTAAATTGGATATCACTGCCGAGCAGATAAAAAATCTCCGTAAGTTGAGCGGCGCGGGCGTTATGGACTGCCGTGGCGTTCTGATAAAAACCGAAGGAGATATCGATAAAGCATTACAGCTTCTGAAAGAACAAAACCTTCTTAAGGTCGAAAAAAAAGCCGCCCGGACAACGGCTCAGGGCGTCGTCGAATCATATGTACATGCCGGCGGGCGCATCGGCGTGATTGTCGAAGTTAATTGCGAGACCGATTTTGTAGCCCGGACGGAAGATTTTAAAGAACTGGCCCATAATCTGGCAATGCAAATCGCCGCTATGGCACCGGTATGCATCAATAAAGAAGATGTTCCCGATTCTATTGACGTCGATCCGCAGACAGCCAGTTTGTTAACCCAGCCCTTCATTCGGGATACCACGATAACCGTACAGGACATTATTAATAATACGATTGCCAAGACAGGCGAGAACATTAAAGTAAGACGATTTGCCCGGTTTGAACTGGGCGAAGAAACGAAGTAATGACGGAACCGAGATACAAGCGTATCTTACTGAAACTCAGCGGAGAGTCATTCAGCGGCAATGCTGATTTAGGCATCGACACGGCTACCATCAAAAGAATAGCTAGCCAGATTAAAAAGTTAGCCGGTATCGGGGTGGAAGTCGCTATTGTCGTCGGTGGCGGCAATATCCTGCGCGGGCACCTTGCTGAAAAAGCGGGTATGGACCGGGCTACTGCCGATTACGCCGGAATGCTGGCTACCGTAATCAACGCCCTGGCTTTGCAGGACGCCCTCGAAAAAATAGGCGTGGATACACGAACTCAATCTGCTATTGATATCCAGGAGGTTGCCGAACCTTACATCCGCCGAAGAGCTATCCGTCATTTGGAAAAAGGCCGTGTCGTTATTTTTGCGGCAGGTACCGGTAACCCGTATATGTCCACCGATACTGCCGCTGCCTTGCGTGCCATTGAAATCGACGCCGATATCCTTTTAATGGCGAAAAATAAAGTCGACGGTATTTACAACGCCGACCCTAATAAAAACCCGAAGGCGAAAAAATTCGATAAACTCACTTATATGCAAGCACTTAACCTGCGCCTGGAAATAATGGATTCCACCGCACTCTCTTTATGTCTGGAAAATAAGTTGCCAATAATCGTGTTCGACCTGCAAACTAAAAACAGTCTTGAACAGGCCGTTTACGGCAAACCTATCGGAACTCTAGTTACCAGCGAGGTGTAAAGATGATTAGCGATATTCTCCGCACCACTGAAGAAAAAATGCGGACTTCCCTTGAGGTACTGAAGAAAGAACTGTCCGGTATCCGCACCGGTCATGCTTCACCGGCTCTGGTGGAAGGTCTACGAGTTGATTATGCCGGCGTACCCACCCCGTTAAATCAGATTGCCCGCACTACCGCACCGGAAGCCAGATTACTGGTTATCCAGCCCTGGGATAAATCAAACTTGCGTGCTATCGAAAAAGCGATTTTAAAGTCAGAACTCGGATTGAATCCCCTAAGCGACGGCAATGTTATCCGCCTTAACATTCCTCCGTTAACCGAGGAGAGACGACAGGAACTGGTAAAGATAGTTAAAAGACGTGTCGAGGAAGATAAAGTCGCCATCCGCAACGTCCGGCATGAGGCTATTAATAAGCTCAAAGATATGGAAAAGAACAAGGAAATATCCCAGGACGATAATAAGCGGGCTCAAGCACAACTCCAGAAGCTTACTGATGCGATAACAGCGGAAGCGGACCAAATCGGAAGGAACAAAGAGGCAGAGATTACCAAATTCTAACTGCCTTGGCGATACAGGAAGGCTGCCACGGATAACGTTAAATTCGAGCATTTCCCAAGGCATATCGCTATCATTATGGACGGCAACCGCCGATGGGCGGAGAAGCATAGTCTACCGACAGCCGAGGGTCACCGGGCGGGCGTGAAAAGTCTCCATACCGCGATCGAAAACCTCGGTAAGTACCGACTGCCTTATCTGACGGTTTACGGCTTTTCCACCGAGAACTGGCACCGTCCTAAGGACGAAGTGAATACATTACTCGGATTACTGGAAGAAATACTACCTTCAGAAACCCAAGGGCTGCATAATAACAATGTCCGGTTACAACATTTAGGAAGCCTCGCAGGATTATCTCCCGGCCTTAAAGAAGCCATCAAACAGGCTACTATCATGACGAAAGACAATAAAGGTATGGTCTTCAGCGTGGCGTTTAATTACGGCGGCCGAGATGAACTGACCAGAGCGATACGCCGGATGGTTACCGACGGTATACCACCGGATAAAATCAACGAGAAGCTAATCGGCAATTATCTCTATACAGTCGGAATGCCGGATGTCGATTTAGTCATACGCACCGGCGGAGAAAACAGGCTGAGTAATTTCCTGACATGGCAAACTACCTATAGCGAATTATACTTTACCGATGTTCTCTGGCCCGATTTCAATGCCGCCGAAATAGATAAAGCGTTGCTGTTTTACAGCCGGAAGCAGAGGCGTTTCGGTGCTTAGATTAATTTTGCAGGAAACCGGCAATGCTTAAGCCCCGTCTGATTATTTCATTTATTTTAATACCTATCGTTATCGCTATCGTCTGGTTCGGGGAACCCTGGTTCCCGATTCTCGTGGCGGGCTGGGGTACGATAGCATTGTGGGAATTTTACCAAATCTTGCGAACGAATAAAGTGCCCGCACTTACCTATTTCGGTATAATATGGGCAATTCTCTTTATGTTAAGTCCTTATTGTACTTTCAATTACACCCTGCCAGTCCTGTTGACCTCGATGGTTATTTTCCCGCTGGTCTATATGGTATTCCGGAAAAATAAGGAGCAAGCCTTCACCGGCTGGGTCTGGACGGTCGGCGGTATACTATTCCTCGGCTGGCTATTGAGCCACTGGGTGGCTTTACGCGGTCCGCTGGACGGCCGCAATTGGGTCTTTCTGGGATTGTTAGTTACCTTCACCTCCGATAGTGCAGCGTATCTAATCGGGCGGAAGTGGGGCAAGCACTATTTAGCCCCGGCGATTAGCCCGAAGAAGACCTGGGAAGGTGCTTATGCCGGTATCGGGGGAGCTGTTATAGTTAGCCTGTTGTTCCTGATACCCACACCGCTGCAATTACCCTTCAACTGGTGGCAGGCGATTATCCTCGGCATCCTCGTCAGCGTTTTCGGACAGCTAGGCGACCTGGCAAAATCATTATTCAAGCGCAATATGGGCGTTAAAGACTCCAGTAATATGATTCCGGGTCACGGCGGCTTCCTCGACCGTATTGACAGCATCGCCTTCGCCGGCGTAGTGGTCTATTATTACGTGATGATTAGCGGTGGGTTGTTTTAGTTTACCCAACTAACTAATCATCACTGTAATAGGATTAATCCCCTTCCACCTTTGCTAATTGATAGATGCCCCACATAATATCCATTGGGCATTCGGCTATCCAGATTTTATCATCCATCACATAAAGGCGATACTGTCTATCAACTATATATTGATAACGCTGTTTGTAGCCGGAGATATCCGGTACACCAATATCAAATTGGAATAAAGCATTGAACTCTTCAACATCCACCTCGCTTTTCTCAAAACCCGCAGTTATTTGTTTGTACGTGCCGTCTTTTTCCAAAATAATTAGTGATGTATCCGTTATTAAATAATCAGGGGTATTTTCCGCTGTCGGTAAGTGGGAACTTGCTATGTTGTGAAAAATGACTTTCTCATACCGGTAGTAGCCATTGATATCATCATTATGAGACGTGCAGGCTGTAAGGCCGCCGAGACATAAAAGCCCCGCTAATACCATCCCTAAAAATAATTTATTCAATCTGTACCTTCTTAGTGTAAAGTAATGTAGTTCCATCTTGGAGTATCAATACAATCTCTAGTGGATACAATGTATCACTTGCATACCCTCCCCCAATTAAAATACGTGTTTCACCGCTGCTTTCTCCGTGTAATAAAGGACTCGAATAAGAAATCCCAGAAAAATTAAATACGTAAGCCTTATCCAATTTAAGAATAGTGTTTAGAGACACTATCGGCTCATCGCCAATATTTTTTAAAATAATTTCAACTGTCGGACCGCCGGGATTGGACTCGCCGATGCTCTTTACCGATATCACTTCAACTGGCTGCTGACTTTTTGAAGTAGTAGAGACATTATTACAGGCTATTGAAAAGGATAATATACTACAACTTAATAATAAGATAATATACTTCGGTAATTGGTTATTAAGCATATTAAAACCTTTTTTTCTTTAAATTACTATTTTATTCTTATAATGTCAATGTATTTCCATGATATTATTACTTCTACAGGATTATAACCGGCGAAGTAAAAGCCGATATGGAAGAAGTTACCGGAAATAACTTAAAAAGCTGAGGGCTAATTAATAAAAGCCGGAAGTTAATAGCTGATTTCTTAACAATTGTCTTTTTATCCGCAGATATAACATAATAGAACTATGGCTTTAAACAATTCTCCGGTAAAACTCGCCGTTCTGGGTTCAACCGGCTCCATCGGGCAACAAACCCTGGACATCGTGCGGACTTTGCCGGAAAAGTTCAAGGTTATCTCTTTAAGTGCCGGACAAAACCGCAAGCTGCTGGAAGAACAGATTACTGAGTTCAAGCCGTGGTTCGTCTATTATCAGGGCAAGCCGGAAAAATTGCCGGCCGGCGTAAAATTCCTTGTGCCGGAAGAAATATCGACTCATCCTGACACGGATATCGTGGTTAATGCAATATCCGGCACCGCCGGACTAAACCCGGCGCTGGCAGCTATTCGAGCCGGTAAAAAAGTTGCTCTGTCCAATAAAGAATCCATTGTGATGGCCGGGGAAATCCTTATTCGGGAGGCAAAACGCAATAAGGCGAAAATACTGCCCGTAGATTCCGAACCGAGTGCTATTTGGCAGTGTTTAAGGGGTGAAAAGCAGAAAGCGAAACGCTTAATTATTACGGCATCCGGCGGGCCGTTTTTACATTATTCCGCTACAAAGATGAAAACAATTACCGCCGCACAGGCATTAAAACACCCGTCTTGGCGGATGGGTAAAAAAATTACTATCGATTCGGCCACTCTGATGAATAAAGGGCTGGAAGTCATTGAAGCTCACTGGTTATTCGACTTTCCATTCGAGGATATTAAGGTAGTCATTCACCCACAGAGTATTATCCACTCGATGGTAGAATTTCAGGACGGCGCGACCAAAGCCCAGTTAAGCCTGCCGGATATGCGGTTCCCGATTATGTATGCCCTGTCCTACCCACAGCGTCTGGTTAATCCGCAATTACCACGTTTGGACTGGGATACTATAGATAAACTGACTTTTGAAGTGCCGGATTCTAAACGGTTCCCATGCCTGAAACTGGCTATCGAGGCTGGTAAGCAGGGCGGCACCTATCCGGCGGTACTTTGCGGAGCGGACGAGATAGCTGTAGAGGCGTTTCTCGCCGGCCGGATAAACTTTACCGATATCTTCAGTCTGGTCGAAAAAGCGTTATCAAAACATAAGAATACAGACCACCCGGCTTTAGAAGAAATAATAACGGCAGCAGATTGGGCGAAGAATTTGACGAGGAAATTATTAGTGGGGAAATAATGGCAATTACACTGGTATCGTTTTTTATAATGCTGATAGTCCTGGTCCTGGTACATGAACTGGGGCATTTTATCACGGCAAAAGCCTTCAAGGTCAGGGTGGAGGAATTCGGGCTGTTCTTCCCGCCCCGCATTTGGGGTATTAAGCGCGGCGAGACCACTTACTCCATCAACGCCCTGCCCATCGGCGGCTTCGTAAAATTAGCCGGCGAGGAAGACCCCAAGGTTCCCGGCAGTTTATCTGCCAAAAGCAAAGGTGTCAGAATTCTGGTACTTGCCTCCGGGGCAATAATGAACCTGATTTTGCCGGTAATTCTCCTGTCCATCGCCTTTATGGTACCGCATACGGAAGTATCCGCCCCCTCGATTATCAAGGAAGTTTCCCCAAATTCTCCGGCCTATTACGCCGGTGTCGAATCCGGCGATACGATAATAGAGATTAACGGTAAAACTATTACCAGCCCTAATGACGTAAGCCGAATGGTCCAGTTATATTTAGGCACACCGATTGAATTAACCGTACAGCACGTTGACGGTTCGATTGAAGACGTTGCATTAACCCCGAGGTGGAGCCCGCCGGCGGGCGAGGGTGCCATGGGTATTGAATGGGATGTCGATACAATCGTCGCCCAACAGGTCGTTACTAAAAATTCCTATCCGTTTTGGGAAGCTATACCGATGGGTTTTCAGGACAGCCTGGACACCTTTGTTCTCTTTAAAAACGGCATTATCAGCATGATAATCGGGGCAGAACCGGTCCAGTTTATGGGGCCGGTCGGCATTGCCCAGATGACCGGGGAAATCGCCCGGGCGGGCATCAGCCCGTTACTGGAATTTGCGGCAGCTTTCAGTATCAACCTGGGGATTTTAAACCTGTTTCCCCTGCCCGCACTCGATGGCGGCCGCATCGTCTTTGTCATTTTGGAATGGCTGCGCCGGGGCAAGCGGATATCCGTTAAGACAGAAAGCCTGGTACATGCCATCGGCTTCCTGCTTTTGATTGCCGTCATCCTGGTAATTTCTTACCAGGATATTGTCAGAATAATTACCGGGACCAGTTTATATTAAATGAAAATCAGACGAAAAAGTAAACCCATCCGTATCGGTAACGTAACCGTCGGCGGCAACGCTCCGGTCATCGTACAGTCGATGACCAAGACCGATACCCGTGATGTTATGTCAACCATCCGCCAGATTAAAGAACTGGAGGAATGCGGCTGCGAAATTATCCGCGTCGCTGTCCCCGATGCAGAGGCAGCCCGGGCGATTAAGCAAATAAAACGCGGTATTTCGATTCCATTGATTGCGGATATTCATTTCGATTACCGGTTAGCCCTCGAAGTTATCAAAGCTGGTGCCGATGGTCTCCGTTTGAATCCGGGCAATATCGGTGAGGCGAACAAAGTTACCGCCGTCGTCAAAGCGGCAAAAGAACGGCAAATCCCCATCCGCATCGGCGTTAATGCCGGCAGCCTGCCTCCGGCACCCCGGGAAAATATGAGTATCCCGAAACAAATGGTCGCCGCCACTCTCAAGCAAATCCGCTTGCTGGAAAGCCTCGATTTCGATTTGATAAAAATTTCGCTGAAAGCCTTTGATGTGCCGACTACAATAGAAGCGTACCGTGCAATAGCTAAAAAAATCCCCTACCCGCTGCATATCGGGATTACCGAATCAGGCCCGCCGCGTACCGGTACAATCCGCAGTGCCGTGGGTATCGGAACACTTCTCTATGAAGGCATCGGCGATACTATCCGGGTCTCACTGTCCGCCCACCCGCGGGAAGAAGTCATCGCCGCTTATGAGATTTTAAAGAGCCTTAATTTACGGCAGCATGGGCCGGTACTGGTCAGTTGCCCCACCTGCGGCCGAACCGAAGTCGAACTGGTTCCGATAGTCGAAGCCGTGGAAAAAGAACTGGCGAATATCCACAAACCCATTAAAGTAGCTGTGATGGGCTGTGTCGTCAACGGCCCCGGTGAAGCGAAAGACGCTGATATCGGCATCGCCTGCGGTAAGGGCAAAGCCGTTTTATTCAAAAAGGGCGAAAAGATAGCAGTCGTTGAAGAAGATAATATAGTTAGTGCTCTGATGGATGAAGTGGAGGGGTTTTAACAACGGTCTTAATAAACAACCTATTTGCTCCATTTGAAGGTATCAATAAACAACATTTATCAACATGGTGTTATATCTGATAATGAGTCTTCCAGAGCTGTAATATCGCCCTTTAAAACGAATCCTCCTTCTACAACAGCTCTACCGGCATCGATATATCCATAAAATATTCGGTTCGGTTTCCCTTCTGCTCGTCCCCATTGAATCCCGACCCATTTAGCCTGCGCCACGATGTCGCCTCCGGTATTCGATAACTCTACAAGACTTGGATAGAGCGCAGTCAGTATGGTGCCGTCTAAATACTTCGGCTCAGCCCGGATAAAACTGCGATAATCGCCCGGTAACTCGTCCGATAGAAGTGCCTCTCCCATTGTTCCTAATAGCGATTGTAGAGCAGCGGTCATTTCATTAAATTTTCCTGGCGGCGGCTCTGAAGGAGACCGACCTGTCACGGTATCTTTGGTAGTTATGAGTGAAAAAACCGGCCCTTTAGCCCAAGGCTGATTTATCGCCTCCGGTGAAAGTAATGCAAGAGCATCATCGATATTTACGATTGGGGCTGTCATACCCGGACCACCGAGTCTGATGACAAAAGCATCATAAAACGTACCGACCAAACCGATGACATTACCTTTCTTATCAG
>JAFGLR010000091.1 GCA_016927955.1 Dehalococcoidales bacterium | reverse complement strand
ATCACTTGTGTATGATATTTCCGGACTGTCCCATACCAGAGTAATGGGACTGATGACAATGGGGCCGGTTGTTATCGAACCGGAGAAATTACGGCCTTATTTTATAGAAACAAAAGTGCTCTTTGATAAGCTAAAGAAACTCGAGATACCTGGAATTCAAATGAAATACCTCTCGATGGGTATGAGTGACTCTTATCCGGTCGCTGTCGAAGAAGGTGCCAACCTTGTCAGAATCGGTAGTAAGATTTTCGCTTAACCTTGGGATTATTTCCTCGCTGCCGGAATATCGGGATTGAGAAAGCCGTGTTGTACATTCTATTATTTCTTATTCTTAATAATACCTGAATTTCTGGTTCCGGTCTCCCTGGTGAAAAAGAAAGGAATAATAAAAACAAGGCACAAAAGCGAGCCGAAGATAAACGGGAAAATCGCGTTGGTTAAGGCGAGTTTCCCACCGACAACTGCGAAAAGCAGACCGCCCGCCCCGCTAATTCCAAATCCGATACTGTTTGCCGTACCGGCGTATCTGGCACCGATTTCTTTTATTTCCGCAACTACAACAGTAAGTATTGGCGCAAGACTGCCGATGGCGAATCCCGCGATGAATGTTAATATCCAGATTGGCGCGGCCGTTTTAGTAACTGCCAGGAGTCCGATAGAGATGACATATATTAATCCCGGGATAATGAAGAATATTTTACGCAAACGTGTCTTATCGGAAATAGTCGGTAAAATGAAACTACCGATAACCTGACTAAGGAAATAGACCGTGAGTGCCAGAGAAGATGTTCCCTCACTCCAGCCGATATTTTGCAGATAGGTAGGCAGGTAACCGACAAACCCAACATTCAGTCCGATAACACCTATGTATGTGACGACACAAAGCCAAACGTCCCGGGATCTGACGGTCTTTGTAAGTGCTTCCCGGAAAGGAACTCCGGTTGCAGCTTTCGAATTTTGGGGTTCACGTATGATTAAAAGCCATAGCAAGGCGAATACGAGGAGAATAGCGGCATATAAGAAGAAGGTGTTTTGCCAATTGCGGAGTAAAACTGCTACAACCGTTGCACTCACAGCAGCTCCAAGAGCCATGCCGAGGCGACAAAAGCCCGCCAATAACCCATTAGCTAAACCAACCCGGGTCGGGGGAAACCAGCTAAAGATTGCCTTGGTAGATAAAGGTGTTAAACCGCCTATAACTCCACCGCCAATAAACATCATGGTGGCCATCATGATAGTATCTGTGGCGAATCCTCTTATGCCCAGGGATATCGCGCTAATAATGGCAATGATGAAGATGCCCCATCTGGGGCCAATTCGGTCACCCATCAGTCCACAAGGAAGAGATAAAAACAGGCCGCCAAAAGTTGACATTCCCCAGATGAGACCGAGTTGGGCTGTGTTAAGATTCAGGTCTTCGCTGATTAACGGCAGCATAACAGGAGTACAGAACATTTGCATAAAGGCAAAGAAATTTAGGAATATTAATAACGTAAGCATTAATACTGCGGAGGAACCATTCTTTGTATGGGGCATTTTAGGAAAGATTCTCCTTTGTTAGTGATTGTATCACAGAAAGATAAACAATTTTAAATTGCCAAATTTTAATCAATGACAAATCGGTTCGATGGATGGGGTTCTCTTTGTATCTTCCAAATCATCCTTAAGATGCCGAGTAGCGAAGTTGAGGAAGAAAATAAACCCGACCGTACAAGCGTAGAAAGTTTATATTAACGAAACAGGAGGTAAACAAAATGCACAAGGCTGCAAGCTCTACACCATCTGTATGGAAGACGGGAAAATTGTGTTATAGTTCCGGTCTAACACTAGAAATCGCTAAAAAAATGCTGGAAGCGGCTGAAACAGAAGCAGATAGACAGGGTATCCCGATGTCTATAGCGATTAGCGACGCCGGCGGCAATTTACTAGTCTTTAACCGTATGGACAATGCGGCGTTGTTCAGCATAAACATTGCGATGGACAAAGCCTTTACTGTAGTGTTTGGTAAGTTGCCCAGCGGTAATTTCTCCGAACTGTATCGTAGCGGAGGATTGGTTCCCCTGTTTTTCCACGAACGGTGGATTACATTTCAAGGAGGTTTCCCAATCATAAAAAAGGGAAAAATACTAGGGGGAATCGGTGTAAGCGGAGGCACAATCGAGGATATTTATGTGGCTAGGGCGGCATTAAAAGCAGGAGAATTTAGCCTTGATGAAGTAAATATGGCTATTACACAGAGGGAAAGTAGCAAATAGGTGAAGCTTGTTCGACTTTGGAGAAAATGAGACGGCATTAACATTTAAACACGCGATATCGGTTAATTGAGCTGATAGAAAGCGCGGCCGGCCTCATTTATGCTATAATTTTTCTGCTATGCCTACAATGTGGGAAAAACTCGAAAAGATCGATAAACATTACCGAGAGATGGACGAACAGATGACTCGGCCGGAGATACTGGCCGATATGAAGCAATTACAGGCTTTAGCCCGGCAAAGAGCGGCGATTGATGGAGTCGTTTCTAAGTACCGTGAATACAAAACCACGACCAGGAATTTGGAAACGACCCGCGCGATGCTTAGTGACAGTTCGGATAAAGACATGCTGGCATTGGTGAAACAGGAAGTCGATGACCTGACGTTGAAGCAAGAGAAACTGTTACAGGAGTTAAAGGTTGCTCTGTTGCCCAAAGACCCCAATGATGATAAAGCCATTATCATGGAAATCCGTGCCGGTACCGGTGGCGAAGAAGCCGGTTTGTTTGCTGCCGACCTTTTCCGGATGTATAGCCGGTATGCCCAGACTAAAGGTTGGGGAGTAGATATTATCAGCTCCAGTGAAAGCGGTATTGGTGGTTTTAAAGAGATTATTTTTGAAGTGAGCGGTAAAGGAGCTTTCAGTAAGTTTAAATACGAGCGTGGGGTGCACCGTGTGCAACGTGTGCCGGTTACCGAGTCTTCCGGTCGTATCCATACTTCGACAATAACGGTGGCTGTTTTACCGGAGGCTGAAGAAGTGGATATCGATATTAACCCGGATGAACTGCGTATCGATATTTATCACAGTGGCGGTGCCGGCGGTCAGAATGTTAATAAAGTGGCCACGGCCGTCCGTCTCACTCATCTGCCTACCGGCATGGTGGTTATCTGCCAGGACGAGCGTTCCCAGCTGCGCAATCGACAGAAAGCAATGGCTGTTTTACGTGCCCGCCTGCTCGATATCGAACAGCAGAAACAGAATGCTGCGGAAACCGAGTCACGACGCTCTCAGGTAGGTACCGGCGAACGTTCGGAAAAAATACGCACCTATAATTTCCCTCAGGATAGAGTGACCGACCACCGCTTCGGTTTGAGCTTCCATAATCTGCCGAGGATTTTGGCAGGCGAAATCGACGAGATTATCGAAACGTTAGCTACTACCGACCAGACCAAACAAATGGAGGAACAGGCGGCTTGACCCTGAAGCAGGCTCTACAGCACGCCCGTGATACTCTCCAATCCCATAATATCGAAAACCCAGAATTAACCGCCGAGGTATTGCTCCGGCATATCCTTAACATAACTCGGGTTCAACTCTATCAGACTCTGGATGACGAATTGAAGACGGATGTGGTTAATAACCTCCGGGATATTATCCAACGTCACTTGAACGGCGAACCGGTAGCTTATATCACCGGGCATAAAGAATTCTTCGGTATTGATTTCATAGTGGATAGTCGAGTCCTCATTCCCAGGCCGGAGACCGAATTGCTGGTGGAAAAAGCATTGCAATTAGCTGACTCTAATAAGGTTAATTTGATTGCAGATATCGGGACCGGCTGCGGTACGATAGCTGTTTCGTTAGCTTTAAAACTTACCGGTGTAAAAATATATGCCACGGATATCTCCGCCCCGGCACTGGAAGTGGCCGTGCAAAACGGACGGAAGTACCGGGTAGCGGATAAAATCTGCTGGCTGCAGGGGGACCTGCTGGAACCGCTACCGGAACCGGTTGATATAATTGTTGCTAACCTGCCTTACGTGAAAAAAGAGGACATTATTAAATTCCGCTCGCTCGGTTTTGAACCGAGCCTGTCATTGAATGGTGGTGAAGACGGTCTGTCTGCTATCCGGCAGTTCTGCACTCAGGTTAAAGGAAAAGTTAAACCGGGCGGCTCAATATTAATGGAAATTGGACAAGACCAGAGTGAAACAGTTAAGACTCTCTTGCTAAATTGCTACCCCAAAGCAGGGGTAGGCATTTTCCGGGATTTTGCTGGAATCGAACGGGTAGTGCTGGTAACTATTTAACTACCCGGTGCGCGAGCTTAAATATATCTGGCCGTTGACACTATCTTGAAATATAATCTATACTTGACTAAAGCTTTTAACATCCCATCCTCCTTATTATTGAGCTTTTTCAAACACTCTAATTAACATTCAGGAGGTGCTCTATGTCAGCTAAGGCGTTTGTACTGGTTGAAGTGTCGGTGGGCAAGACTAAAGAAGTAGCTGATGCCCTAATGAAATTAAAGGGAGTCAAGACTGTTAATGCAGTAACCGGTCCTTACGATATCATTGCTGTTGTCGAAGGAGACACCCTGAATGAAATCGGCGACCTGGTTACCAGTAAAGTTCACCCCATCGCGGGCATTTCCCGCACGGTGACCTGCCTGACGATATCTTAATAACCGTGTACTAAAATCTATTTAACCTAGGAGAGGAGTAGCTGTATGGACTTCAAGTTTACCGATGCACAAATTGCTTTCCGGAAGGAAGTTGCTGATTTCCTGCAGGATGAAATCAGTAAAGGGTTGTGGAAACCTGCCTGCGACGCCTGGATTCAGGGGCAGGACCCATCTTTTACTAAAAGAGTGGCGGCAAAAGGCTGGATTGGTTTGTCCTGGCCGAAAGAACTTGGCGGGCAGGGACGCAGTGCCGTCGACCGTATGATTATGACGGAAGAGATGCTGCGTTACGGGGCTCCCGCCGCCTGTCACTGGTTCGCTGATAGACAAATCGGTAATGCTGTCATCCACTATGGTACTGATGCTCAGAAAAAAGAGTGGCTGCCGATTATTATGCGCGGTGAAGCCTATGTCGGCCTGGGTTTAAGCGAGCCGGACGCCGCTTCCGACCTGGCGTCGATTAAAACTAAAGCCACAGAGACAGAAGATGGCTTTATCATCGACGGGCAGAAGGTCTGGACGAGCTGTGCCAAACATATGAACTATATTTACCTCGTTGCCCGTACCGATCCTACCCAACCGAAACACCGCGGTATTAGTGAATTTTTATTCTCAACGCAGCTGCCAGGGGTAACCCTTACTCCTACCGTTGATATTACGGGTAGTGAAGCCTGGTGTGAAACTTTCCTCGACCAGGTAAAAGTACCGAAATCCGCTTTAATCGGAACTATAAATAAGGGCTTCTATCAGGTTGTTAACCAATTGGATTTCGAGCGAGCGGGACTGGAACGTCTGATGGGTAACTATCCGCTATATGAAGCATTAATCAAATACTGTAAAGAGACCAAACGCCACGGTCAGCCGTTGTGTAAGGATGGTTCAGTCCGTAATAAACTCACACAGCTTCAGGTGGAATACGAGGTCGGTCGTTTGCTGACTTACCGGGTTGCTCTAGTTATCGATGAAGGCCGGGCACCCAATACTGAAGCATCTATGGCTAAAGCCTACAGCACTGCATTCGAGCAGCATCTGGCTATGCTGGCAATGGACATTCTGGGGCTTTACGGCTCTCTGGTCGAAGAGTCAAAGTACGAAGTAATCTCCGGAATGGCTCCGGCTTCTTTCCTGGCCTCCAAGGGTTATAGTCTACAGGCAGGGACCTCCGAGATACTGCGGAATGTCTTCGCCCAGCGCGGCCTCGGTCTACCCGCATAACGGTTAAATAGGAGAGGAGAATTAAGATATGAACTTAAAACTATCCGAAGAACAGGAAATGCTCCGTACGATGGCAAAGGACTTCCTGACGAATAAATACCCCAAGACTGTCGTTAAAGAAATCCTGGCCGGGGAAAGCGGTTATTCACCCGAATCATGGAAAGAAATGGCGGAATTAGGCTGGCAGGGTCTTATCATCCCGGATAAATACGGGGGCAACGGTATGACTTTCCAGGACCTGGCTATATTGCTGGAAGAAATGGGGAAAGCCTGCCTGCCGGCGCCCTTTTTTGCCACCGTTTTACTCGGTGCCTACCCGATTATAGAAGCCGGTACGGAAGAACAAAAGCAGGAATACCTTTCAAAAATTGCCTCCGGTAAAGCCATTTTTACTTTAGCTTTGAATGAAATAGACGGCCTGTACGAGGCAACATCTATTGCTACCAAAGCCGCCGCAGATGGAGACAGCTATGTCATTAACGGCATTAAGCTTTTTGTGCCGAGTGCCAATGTCGCAGACTATATGTTGGTAGTAGCCCGTACCGGTAACGGCGCCGATCCGGAAGCTGGCATTACCCTGTTTATCGTCGATGCGAAAAGCGAAGGCATTAAAGTTAACGTTTTAAAGACCATTGACGATGAAAAACTTTGCGAAGTTATCTTAAATAACGTTAAAGTGCCTAAGGCGAACATTTTAGGCAAACTCGACGGCGGCTGGGTTGAAGTCAAGAACATTATAGAGAGAGCGGCTGCGGCTAAATGTGCCGATATGGTAGGTACCTTACAGGGTGCTCTGGATATGACCGTACAATACGCCAAAGACCGCAAGCAGTTTGACCAGCCTATCGGAAAGTTCCAGATTATCCAGCATTACTGCACCAATATGGCTACCGATGTCGAAGGCCTGCGTTTCGCCACTAATCAGGCGGTTTGGTTAAAGAGTGAAGGGCTGCCCTGTGCCCGGGAAGTGTCCATTGCCAAAGCCTGGGCAGGAGAAGCCACCGACCGCGTTACGGCCTTAGCCCACCAGATTCACGGCGCTATCGGCGTGACTATCGACCACGACCTGCAGTATTTCACCAAGCGAGTCAAAGCTGCCGTGCCCACCTTCGGTGACGGTGATTACCACCGTGAGATAGTCGCTAAGGAAATGGGACTTTAGTCTTTTAACCTAATTGATATTAATATAAGGAGCACGTTTGAACTGCACCCCTAAAGTTGGACAGTATGATATACTGAAAAAACTTTGGGGGTGTATTTTTTTATGCCGAAAGGGAAATCATTT
>JAFGLR010000090.1 GCA_016927955.1 Dehalococcoidales bacterium | reverse complement strand
GTTATAACCCATTTAGCTGCGTTAAACGCTGGAATTCCATCCATAAGGCAGTTGTGTGCGCTCAATAATTTATTAGAATTGTTTTATACTCAGGCTAAATAAGCAAGGTAAGAATGAATTCAGTAATTTCTGTTAGTTCAACAGGGTTTCTCAATATTCCATAAATATGAGGAAGGTCAGAGAACAATGAAGATATTAGGACTAAGTTGTGGGAGGAAGCTGGGAAATAGTGAGTTATTAACTATCGAAGCTTTAACGGCAGCTAAAAATTTAGGTGTCGATGTAGAGTTGATACGTTTATCAGATCTCAGTATAAAACCTTGTAAGGGATGCTTGTCGTGCATTAAAAGTTACTCGATGAATAATGTTATACCGGGAAAGTGTGTTATTAAAGATGACGTACAATGGTTCAGCGATAGACTTCTTGATGCTGATGGGGTGATTATTGCATCGCCGATATATACGGGACAACCTTCAGGATACTTCAGGCTTCTGTGTGATAGGATGGGACCCACGCATGATGTTGGTTTCCAGCTATTTTCTAAGCATAAAGGTAACAAAATGGTAGATGAGAGGTTTTTTAAACCTAGAGTAGCTGGTACTATTGTCGCTGGCGGTGCGGTGGAATGTGATCAGCAATTAGCTTTACCGACACTTCAAGAATCGTTTCTCTCTTCAATGATTATCCCGGTTGTCGATCACTTCGCTGCAACCAATGTTAGTGCTGCAAGACAAGTCTTGTTAAATGACAAACATATGAAAAGGGCGGCCAATCTGGGTCGTAACGTGGCTAAATCATTAGGAAATACAATAGATAATGTTAAATTCCTTGGTGATAATCCCGGAATATGCCCTGTATGCCATGAGAATATTTTGTTTGTGGGAAGGAAGAAATCCGTAGTATGTCCCATTTGCGGTATCAAAGGAATAATTGAGTTGGATGGAGATGAGGTAAAAGTTATCTATACTCAAGAAGAAATCAGGAGTAGCCGTCGTATATCGATTGAAACGCGTATCCAGCATATCATCGATATCGGCGATTGGCATGAAGATTTTGAAACCGGGTCAGAAAAAGTAGAAAGTAAGTTCAAGAAGTATAAGTCTTTTAATAACTATGCAAAGCCCCAAAAATAGAAGTCGGTGTATTACGCATGTGTAATGAAACATGGGGGAAAAGGATGATAAACACAAAACATATTCCAGTAGATATTGAGGCAGTTCGGAAGGTAAATGTCCTGACCGATAGGTTACAAAAGCGCAAGCGAGAATGGGAAAACGCACAACCTATCGTTTGTCCCGAATCATCAATAGCCTTTACAAAATCGTGGAAAAAGACCGTGGGATTGCCTCTTGATTTGAGATGGGCAAAAACGTTTGGTGAAAGAATAAAAGCAGCGGCTCCCATAATTAGGGAAGGGGAACTTATCGTCGGTTCTCTAACGAAACATATCAAAGGAGTTGATGTCATTGCTGCTTATAGACCGAATCAGATTATAAAAATGGTAAAAGACAAGCGATTTGAAAGTAGGCTAAGGGATACTGCATTAGCCGGAATAGACGAGGAAGATGCCAAACTCCTTGAGGAAGATGCCCAGTATTGGTTTGGCCATATGACACCTGACTATATCAATAACGCGATCATTGAAGAACTCGGAGAGGATCATCTTGACCTGCTTGCAGATCGCTCTATGGTTTTTGAAGATTATTTTGCGATGGCTGATCTAAGTAATGGAATATTCAATCAGGGTTTCAATGGTAGTTGGGCTGGTATGCCTGCACCTAACTCGTACGTAATAAATAGGGGACTAAAGGCAATCATTACCCGGGCTAAAGTTGAAATGGAGAAATTGGAGAAGGAAGGCGGCAATTTAGTTTCTATTTCTTCGGCAGCTTATCATAAACATGTTCTCCTACGGTCGATTATTATCTCTTGTGAAGCAATTATTGATTGGGCTTGTCGACATGCTGAATTGGCAAGAAATATGGCAAAAACGGAAAGTGACTTTATTAGGAAAAAAGAATTAGAACAGATAGCTAGACATTGCGAATGGGTTCCCGCCAATCCTCCAAGAAGTTTTTGGGAAGCAGTTCAATCGTTACGGTTTATACATCTTGCCATTAAGAAGGAACAGCCAGATAGGCCATCAGTTATATTAGGCAGATTAGATCAAATGCTATACCCTTATTATAAAAAGGACTTGAGCGAAGGGAAAATCACACGCCAGGAAGCTGCGGAGTTGCTAGGTTGCCTCTGGTTAAAGACAAGGGAGATGGAGATTCTAGAAACTGTAACAAAGGAATTTCGCATAGCTCCAGGTACCTTATTGCAGAATATTACTGTCGGCGGACGGGATGAGAATGGTCGAGACGTTACTAACGAGCTTTCGTGGCTTGTTTTAGCCGTTATGACTCAAATGAAGCTTTCTGAACCTGCGGTTTATATTCGTTACCATAATAGTATCAGTGACGATTTTTTATTATATGCACTTGAGTGTAATCGGGAGTTCGGCGGCGGCAATCCCGCTTTTATCAGTGACAAACTAGGAACAGATACGTGGATCGCCAGAGGGATTAAAGCAGCAGACGCGGTTGATTGGGAAGCGACAGGCTGTTTAGCGTTCAGGTTAACCAGTTGTGACCCTCCATTTGCCATGCATCTCAACCAAGCCAAGATTTTAGAGATTACGTTACACAATGGTTTTGACCCGAGGATTAAAAAGCAGCTTGGGCTACGAACAGGTGATATTAAGAGATTTCATTCTATAGACCAAGTATACGAAGCATTTTTTAAACAGATGGATTATTTCGCAGGACAGATGCGGAAGGACTTAATAATTAGGCTAAGTGTAGATAGGATAAATACACCTGTTTCCGGTTTAAGCAGTGCTCTAATTGAGGATTCCATGGTTAAAGGACTGGCACCAGTTGAAGGGGGAAATAAATATCCGGTCTCCAATACCCTATGGATTGCAGATCGTGGGATTACGGATGTAACCGATTGCTTTTCTGCTATCAAATATTTGGTATTCGATAAAAAGAAAATAACCATGGGTGATCTTCTGGACGCGATAGATGCAAATTGGGAAGGCAAAGAAAACATAAACCAGATGTGTCTAGCCGCGCCGAAGTACGGTAATGATGATGCTTATGTTGACGATATATTCAAATATATATCATCAAAAACCAAGGAAATATTGCAGAGTAGACCATGCCCCATTACCGGACAAAAGCCATTCTTATTCAGAGGCGCAGCACAGGGGCATATAATTCACGGTTTCGTAGTAGGTGCATTACCCAATGGCCGCAAGGCAGGTTCACCGGTAAATGATGCCGGCACATCTGCGATGCCCGGTATGGATACAAATGGGCCTACAGCCTTAATTAACTCAGCCACTAAGATGGATTACTCCGATTTTATGGGGATAGCTCATAATATGAAGTTTTCCAAAGAGCTTCTAAAAAGCACTAGGAAATTGGAAAAGGTTGGAGCATTACTAAAGACATTCTTTGCTCAGGGGGGATGGCATATCCAATTTAATATACATAGTGCTCAAGAGTTGATAGAAGCTAAAAAGCATCCGGAGAAATGGCGGAACTTGGTGGTCAGGGTCGGAGGCTACAGTGCTTATTTTGTTGACTTATCACCCGGCCTTCAGGATGAAATTATAGCCCGAACATTACACGAGGTATAGTACATGGCTCTTAATCTATATTCATTCTATCAAAGGAAATATGGTTTGAATAGTAAACTATGATATGGAGTGTTTATGGTTATTAAAGGAATTGTATTTAATATCCAGCGATATAGCCTTGATGATGGACCGGGGATAAGAACGACGGTCTTTTTGAAGGGGTGTCCGCTAAAGTGTAGATGGTGTTCTAATCCGGAGTCACAAAATATTTATACTGAAATCTCATTTCGTAATTCGGTTTGTAATAAATGTGGTGAGTGCTCGTTAGTATGTAAAGAAGGGGCAATTAAAATCGACGATGAGGGAGTAAATATAAATCGAAAACTATGTTCAAAATGTTTTAATTGTGTAGATGTATGTGCTCCCCAAGCTCTCAAAGTAATAGGTAAAGAGACATCCGTGGATGAAGTAATGGCGGAAATTAGAAAGGATCTTCATTTTTACCAAGAATCGGGTGGCGGAGTCACGGTTTCAGGGGGTGAGCCTCTCGCTCAAGCTTCTTTTACGGGAGAAATATTAAAAACTTGTCAAGAAGAAGGAATCCACACTTGTGTGGAAACATGTGGATATGGAACAAAGGAATCATTAAATAAAATATTACCTTTTACCTCCCTAATATATTTCGACGTAAAGCACATTGATCCGACGATACATAAAAAATTTACCGGTCGATCTAATAAACTGATTATTGATAATTTAAAATACGTTGCATCAAAAGGAATCCCGTTAGTGATTAGGGTTCCGGTAATTACATCTTTTAATGACTCGGATGAGGTGATTAATAATATTGCATGTTTGGTCGCAGGGATAAATAAACCGTTAGAGATACACTTATTACCGTATCATAATTACGGTATAGGTAAATACAAGATGCTTGGACGCAAATATTCACTGGAAGAGTTGTCCCGTCCAATAGATAGTAAGCTTAAAATATTACAAGAAATCGTTAGTTCTTTTGGTCTAAATTGTGAAATCGTAAAGTGAAATTTTCGTACGGGAAAATAAATAATAACGGTTTGCTAAATGACATAAATAAGGGAGGGTTCAATGGATCAAACGATAGACATCGAAAATATAAAAAACCACCTGGAAATACTTAATATGCAAGGCAGGTACAATCACTACATGTTATGTGGTAGATTTGATAAAATCACGGAAATGTTCGCAAAAAAATACCCGGTTGAAGCAGAGTTTGCTGATAGCGGATTGTTTTATGGTCTGGAAGGTATTAGAAAGCTGTTTGCGATTGTTGGCGAGAAGTACGGTTTTTCTGGCGAATTAGGATTGCACATGCTTATGACTCCAGTGGTTGAAGTTGCCCTGGATGGGAAAACAGCTAAAGGAATGTGGCACACCTTGGGTTGTAATACGTATAAAGAAGGAAATAAAGTTTTCGCAATGTGGCAGACGGGAAAATACGATATCACCTTCGTTAAGGAAAATGAAGAATGGAAATACGGTTTATTTAAGTGGTATGTTATTTTCCGTACCCCATACGATAAAGGCTGGGTAGAAAAACCCATAATAGAGAGCTTACGACAGGACGATAGCCCTCAGATTGGGTCGCTATATTCCCCTTACGATCCTAATAAAATTGGTGTATTTTTGCCGTTGCCGCCAGAGCCACAAAATATAAAATAAAAATTATAGTAATGAAAAAATAATATTAACAATAGCCTGTTATTACTAGGCGTCTCATACTTAGGATACAATGACATAAAAATTAGTAAACTTCGAACTAAACTTCAACAAGGAGTCGTAAATATTAGGACTGAGTAAAATGGTTAAATCTGAAAATATTATCGCTGATTTTATAATATTAGGCGGTGGTGCCTCTGGTTTATCTGCGGCTGTGGCTGCTGCCGAAAAAGGGGCATCTACAATTATTATTGAGAAGCGTGGAGCTTTAGGTGGGAATGCCATTATGGCGGGGGGCATATTTGCCGCAGAAAGCCCCACTCAGAAGCGGTTAAAGATAGACCTTCGTAAAGACGAATGTTTTAGAACCGCTATGAATCATTCCCACTGGAAAATAAACCCATATATTATTCGTACGTTTATTGATAAGTCGGGAGACACTATTAAATGGCTGGAAAATAAAGGGCTTAATTTTGTTCCCTTTATTGAACCCATAGCCGGACAGGGTGGATTTCATCTACCAACTGGCGCGGGTATTGGACTAGTCAAACACTTAACAGACGAATGCAAAAAATTAGGTGTAAATATTTTATTACATACTGATGTCAAAAAAATTAACTCTAGAACTAAAGGTGAACTATTTTTAATAGAAGCAAAATCAAACGAAATAGACATCACTTTAAAAAGTAGAAGTATTTTAATAGCCACAGGCGGGTATGGTGGAAATAAGGAAATGCTCAAGAAATATTGTCTGGATTATCGTGATAATATGACATGCTATGGTGTGCCTAATAACGGAGATGGGATATCATTGGCTATGGCTTTGGGTGCTGATACTGCAGGTTTGGGTATACTGCATATGGCTGGTCCTACACTTCCAAAATCAATAGTATTAAACATCAATAATGAACCGAACGTAGTTCGAGTACAGTTATCCGCAATCATATTAGAGCCTAATACGGTCTGGGTAAACAAAAGGGGGAAAAGGTTCACTGACGAATCTATTGGTTATAATCACTTCGGAAGTGCAAATACTGTCGTAATTCAACCGGATAACGAAAGTTTTACCGTTTTTGATAATAATATTGTAAACGGCTGGATTGAAAATGGGTTTATTCTAGGTATGGGGGGACCGATGGGTTTACAGGGGAAAACACTACATGGCCTTGCAACAGCACTCCAAGAACATGTGAAACGGGGTTGGGTCAACATAGCCAATAAGTGGGATGAGATTGCGGAATGGATGGGAGCCGACCCGCAAATACTTGAGTCTACCATTAGTAAATACAATTCCGATTGTGAAAATAGATATGATACGCTTTTCAATAAAAATCCGAAATATCTTTTACCTTTACTTACACCTCCATTTTATGCTGTAAAAGCTCGGGCCGATTTCTTGTCGACAATAGGCGGTATTAAGATAAATGAGTATATGGAGGTGCTTGATAAAAAAGATATTCCTATTCCAGGTTTGTATGCCGCTGGTGTTGACACCGGAGGGTGGAATTCCGATACTTACAATGGGTTGTTGCCGGGAAACGCGTTTGGGTTTTCTGTAAATTCCGGACGTATCGCTGGCGAAAACGCAGCCAAATATGCCTTAGAATTGAAGAGCATTTAGTATAATATTAGGTTTATTAAGATAACTTACACATTAGCTATATCGCAAAGCTAAAGATGAAATATCTTTTTTGCGGGGAATGAATTATGTGCAAAAGGGTTCTCTTTAGTGTATTAGTGTTATTTTCATTAATGTTGCTAAGTATTAATGCTTGTCACCATGTAAGTCCGCAGATTAATTCAACCTACCCTCTCCAAAATATTGAATCTGAGAACATCGAACTTATTTTTAACATCACATACCCCCAGGATTCGATAGAAAGTAAGGTATTAACTGAATGGGCAAACAAATTTACCGAAATCAGCGGTGGACAAGTAAAATTTAAAATCTTTTATAATTCCTCGCTAATCCCGTCTTCGGTGATAATTCCAAACATTCTTGAAGGATCGGCTGATATTTCCAACTATATTCCTTATAATACTAAGGGCATGGAATTAAATCGTATCTTCGAGTTACCTTTATTAGGATGCCCTTCTCCGGAGAAGGGCACTATCATTATTAGGCGACTCTTTGATGAGTTCCCTGAACTCATGACGGAATATCGGGGATTGAAAGTAAAATATCTCACTATGTGGGGTGAAACGACCACTTATTTAAACACAACCCAAAAGTTAATAAAAACACAGTCTGATATGCAAGGTTTGGTGTTTTCTATCATGCCTTCATATGAAGAATGGTTTGAAATAATGGGTGCTAAGACGATATTTATACCCCTTGAAGATACTAGTAATTATTTAAAAAAAGGAGTATTGGACGGATATTGTGGACCTTTGTATAATACCGCCCTTGGCTCTTTAGAATTAACGCCTTATCATACTGATATAGGCTCTCAATTATTTTTAATTTATAACCCCATTGTTATCAACCCTGATACTTGGGATCTTCTTCCTACCAACATCCAGAAAATATTCGATAACTTGGAACCTTTTTTTACTGATCTGATGTTAGATACAATTCACCAAGCTGAAATAGAAGTTTTACAGACATGCCAGCAAAATGGGCACACTTTTTATGCTATTCCTCTTCAAGAGACGCAAATATGGATAGAAAACGCTAAAATATCACACGAGACGTGGATACAAGAAACCGAGGCAGTAGGGAAGCCAGCAAGATTAATTTATAATGAATTAAACAGGTTGATAGAAGAATATAATGATAATTAAATGCTATATGTATAATCGTAACGGGTAAAAAGATAATGTTGAATTATTTGAATTCTGTTTTGAACATAATCTTTTAGGATAGAAATTGAGCGATAAAGCTTCTAATAAAGAACCAACTATAATTAAAAAAATAAAGATAATAATAGCTGATGACCATCCGTTAATACGTCAAGCACTTCGAACTTCACTTGAAAAACAACCCGACTTTGAAGTGATCGGCGAGGCTCGAGACGGGGAAGAAGTGGTCAAACTAACCGTAAAGTATATTCCGGATGTTGTGATTATGGACATTAGTATGCCTAGAATAAACGGAATAGAGGCAACTAAACAAATCAAAAAGGAATGTCCAACCGTGGCTATATTAATACTGACCGTCCACCAAGATCCGGAATATGTTTCAAATCTAATCCAAGCAGGAGCAAGTGGATATTTAACAAAGAGTGTATTTGGTGATGAAGTTGTTAACACGGTACGTACTATAGTATCTGGAGAAACGGTTTTATCTCCATCTATAATAAAGACGTTGTTTACTTGTGTTACTAATCCAATAGAAACCAAGCAAATGGATGCAACTGAAATGTTTAGTGTTCGACAACAGCAAATACTTATCTTATTAGCCGACGGAAAATCTAATAAAGAAATCGCCCGGCAATTAAATTTAGGGATTGGGACCGTAAAAGGACATCTTTCGGTTATCTTTATGAAATTAAACGCAGCTTCACGTACTGAAGCTATCACCAATGCCTTGCGTAGCGGCGTCCTTAGTTCACAGTATTTTGAACAAAGGAATACGAAAGGTAAATGATTAACCGGTTAGTTTTAACATTCAAACAAAAAAGAATTATCAATCCATATTTTTTATCAATTTTTATTATTTGCCTATTTCTAATTTTAATATACCAATTTTGGCCTTGGAGAACTTTCGAATTTGGGAATAGTATATGGTATGTATTTAGCTGGCTCTCTCCATTATATAAATTTGCACTAATTGAAATGCAGTTCCGCTTTATAGGTATTCTATTATTAATACCAATAATATTAGCGGCTCTTTGGTACTGGAAAGCTTGCCTTATCATAACCCTAATTTCAATTGCTGGAGTGTTTCCTGTCATAATAGACACAATACCAGTTAATAATATTATATCTAGTGTTATTATTTTCCTAGTACCTTTGTTAATTGGGTTGATATTCTATATTCAATTACAATGGCGTAAAAGACAAAATATTACTTTTGAAGAATTGCAAAAGGAACGCCAGATATTTGTATCAAAAACTATTGAAATTCAGGAGGAAGAACGACGACGTTTAGCCGGGGAACTTCACGATGAAACCATTCAATCTTTACTCGCAATCGCAAATAAAGCTAATGATATAACTTCTTATAATATCGATAATATTGGCGAAATGAAAAATAGTGCAGAATGGGTGAAGAAAGCTTCTCTCGAAACTGCTGACAATTTAAGAAATATATGTCTCGCTCTAATACCAAGCACTTTGGATGACTTGGGATTGATACCGGCTTTAAAGTCATTAATTTCAAATTTGAGACGTGAGTCTAGTATTGATATTAAATTAGTAACTAATAATACAAATCAACAATTGGGTAAACAACTGGAATTAACTCTTTACCGCATTGTTCAAGAAGCTTTAAATAATATTAGAAATCACTCTAAAGCTACAAAAGCAAGCATTAATCTTGATTTCACCGAAGAAAAGACCAAGCTAGTTATTGAGGACAATGGCCAAGGATTCCACGTTCCCGAACATTTACATAGTCTAGCTAAGAAGGGGAAATTGGGACTTGTTGGAATGCAGGAAAGGGTTGAATATTTAGGTGGTACTTTCAACATCAACTCTAAGCATGGTCATGGAACGTCATTAATTATTGAGATAAAGTTTTAATCCCTTGGGTTATAGAATTGTACAATTCCCATGGATAGTCTTATTGTTTGACACACATATTACGGGAAATATGGGGGTTTATAATCTAATCCTAGTAGGCTGCGAGCCTTGTTTCGCAGTTTTATTAAAATTGGTTTAAGTTGCTGTTTTTCTTTTTCTGACAAAACCGAGAATGTAAGGGAAATAGATCTTTCGTTTAGACTATTCCAGAGGTCACGACCTAACGGTGTTAATTTAGCATATGTTTTACGGTTATTATTATTTTTTACTCGTATTATCAACCCTTTCTTTTCCATATTGTCAAGACGTACGGAAATAGAATTTTGTTTTTTCATAACATATCTTACCAAATCATTTTGTGTAAGGCCATTTTCGTTTGGTAATAGATAATAAATAATTCCTATCTCAGTATAATCCGTATTATGATGCTTTTCCTCATCTTCAAGCATCGTGTATAAAATTGTTCTCGTCTGTTCTAACAAGATATATAAACGGCGCGTTTCATCATCAACTTTTTCAACCTTATCATTTAACGCAAATTTGTGAATATTTTGCTTCTTTATCATCTTTTTTCCATTCAAAATAAGATTAAAATAAAACCTCTAACGGATCTTTACCACTCAATAATTATATCACTTGACACATATTAAATGTTAATAATATAATACAACATATCATCGTTGATATCAATATTGATAATAAAGAATTTAAAGTTAAAGGTTTTAATGATAGAAGGCTTTCGTTAGTTAGTATAATTCTAAATTTATCTTTTTGGTGTTATTAAAACAGCAACTAAACTGGCATTAAGTATTGTGTAAAGGAGTGAATATGACTAGATGGGGTATGGTAATAGATATTAAAAAATGCGTCCACTGTTATAGCTGTATGATAGCATGCAAGCAGGAACATTTTTTACCCCCTGGTGTTTTCTGGTCCCGATTGGTTATAGGCGAAAGCGGTGAATATCCCCAGGTAAGAAAAATAGTATATCCAGTTCTATGTAATCAATGCCGTGAAGCGGCCTGTGTGGATGTTTGTCCCTCTGGTGCATCCAGCATTAGAGATGATGGAATTGTGACAATCGACCCGGATAAGTGTACGGGCTGTCAATATTGCGTGATTGCTTGTCCATACCAGCAGAGGACGTTTTTTGAAGATGACAATAAAGAGTATTTTCCAGGTCAAGGTAAAACCGAATTGGAAATAATCGGAAGGCAGCTTTACCCAATGCAAACTAAGACCGTGATCAAGTGCGATTTCTGCAAAGAAAGGATAGACGCCGGACTAAAGAAAGGACTGAAACCGGGTGTTGATCGCGAAGCCACGCCTGCCTGTGTGAATGCCTGTATGGTAAAGGCAAGGCATTTCGGTGATCTGGATGATCCAGATAGCGAGGTTTCAATGTTGGTCAGAGGCAGAAAAGGTTATCAGCTTCATCCCGAGTGGGGAACCGAGCCTAATGTTTATTATATTGATTAAGGTGTTTTCTGGAGGAAAAAATGCAGTTACATA
Source organism: Dehalococcoidales bacterium (assembly GCA_016927955.1). GTDB lineage: Bacteria > Chloroflexota > Dehalococcoidia > Dehalococcoidales > JAFGLR01 > JAFGLR01. The sequence continues at coordinate 9,622 of JAFGLR010000090.1, read as the reverse complement.
ACTGGATGGTGAATTTTACACCTCAGGTCGCCTGGATCGAAAAGAAAGGGGCCTTAGTATGGCTATCCCTATATGCGGGAGTCCTCGGTGGAGGTGGATATCTTGCTTCTTTAATTTTTAATAGCCTATGGGGGATGTTCATCAGTTGGCTAATAATCGTTGTGGTAAAAGGAAGCTTGCACCTTGCCCATGCCGAAAGATTCTCCCGGCTTTGGATGATGGTGCTGAAACCAAAGAAATCGTGGATTTCGCGAGGATTGATCATAACGGCCCTTCTTATAGTTTTTGGAATTATACAGCTTGCACTTTCCTTTTGGATGCCGGGTACCGCGCCCGAAATAGTTTTTAAGGTGCTTACCGGTATAACAGCGGTAGGTATTATCTTGTATGCAGGACTGGCTTTGAGCGATGTAACCAGCATACCCCTCTGGAATACGGCCACCATACCATTGCAGTTCATCATTTGGGGTTTGTTAAACGGTATCGCTGTTGTTATGGTAGTAGATTCAATAATTGGAGTTTCCATATCAAGTTTATTGGTAGCAGGTAATCTGGTTCTGATTATTGCTGCCGTCGTTACACTCCTGTTATTTTTTTGGGTCGGGATGTCACAGCACGTCGCAAGGGATTCAGCACTTAGGATTGTAAGGGGAAATTTGGCATTCCTTTTTTGGTTGGGGGTAGTCTTTGCTGGAATAATTCTGCCGGTTGTAATCAGCTCATTGTTGATGACATTTGGCTTAGTCCCTGGACTTATACTTTCCGTGGTAATACTTGTCTGCGAACTAATAGGCGGATTATCACTTTCATTCTGTATCATGCGGGCAGGATATTACCAGAACTTAGTCAGCTCGACAGGGTTTTAAGTTGACGAAAATTTATCGAAATTATTCTGGGAGATGAGATATGAAAAAAGAAGATGAAATGAAAAAAACGGAAATTAGTGAGGATGTATGGATAAAGACTCAATGCCATAGGTGTATGTCAAATTGCAGCCTTCAAGCTCGTCGAGTTAATGGAACAGTAGTTCAATTAGAAGGAATACCAGATAGCCCTAACGGAGCAATGGGAGGTCTTTGTCCGAAAGGTTTAGCAGAACTTCAGGTTCTATATGATCCAAATCGATTAAACGTACCATTACGAAGGACAAATCAGGAAAAGGGTTTGGGCGTCGATCCAAGATGGAAGGAAATTACTTGGGAAGAAGCTTTAGATGAAATCACCTCGAAACTTAAAACGACCATGGACGATGACCCCAGAAAAATAATGATCCAACATGGAATCACTCCATCTAATATGATTGTGCATTTATTTTTAGGGCCGTTATTGACCGGCCTGAGTACGCCTAAAGGTACACCCTCTATCTCCGTCAGCAGTGCCGCTCACTGTGGAAACTCAGGGCATTTCATCAATGCACTAAATTATGCGGCTTTTGTTATAGGTCCGGACTGGAAATATACCAAATATATGATTGTTTTCGGCACAAACTCTGCGTTTGGCGGTTTTCAAATGTGGGCAAATAGACTTGCAGCTGAAGCTCTCGAACATGGCATGAAGTTGGTTGTCTTTGATCCTGTATGTGGGAATGCGGCGAGTCATGCTACTGAATGGATTCCTATTACTCCGGGAACGGATGGGGCAGTAGCACTGGCAATGCTTAACGTAATTGTTAATGAGCTTGGAATATGTGATATTGAGTACCTCAAGCATAAGACTAATGCCCCTTATTTAATTAAACCGGACGGACACTACTTACGGGACGAGACAACTAATAAACCCATGGTTTGGGATAATTTAGCTTCTAAAGCTAAAACTTTTGATGATCCATCCATAGGTGATTATGACATTGATAATAAACATGAGGTCGATGGTGTTAATTGCCAGCCATCGTGGATTTCATTTAAAGAAAATCTTAAAAAACATACTCCGGAAAGATCTTCAGACATAAGCGGAGTACCCGCAACGACCATAAGACGCATAGCTACCGAGTATGCCAAGGCGGCGAGTATTGGTACCACTATTACTATCGATGGAAAACAGCTTCCCTACAGACCAGTAGCTACATACAATATCCGTGCTGCGGGTGCTCATGGCAATGGGACTCATACAATTTTTGCTATTGATATGCTGCACCACGTTGTCGGTGCGGCGGGAGTCCCGGGTAGCACTATTACGGTTTCGATAGAATGTTTCGGCCATCCTGAAACTAAACGACCGTATATGGGCGTAAAAGCATGTCCCGATGGTTTTGTAACCATCGGGGGACGTTGGCTGTTCCCAGACAGGTTCTGGCCACCGCGGGAACCTGTAGCTCCTCGTAATGCACTAGGAGAACTCTTCCCTCTGGCGCTGGATATACCATTGTGGGGAATAGCAGACAGGGATGAGGTATTAATTAAAACAAAACTTAACTCACAAATAGATGTACTTATCAATTACTGTACTAACGGAGTTATGAATTCCGGTAGACCGTATGATAAAGGCGAATTCCTTAAAAGAGTTCCTTTTATCATTGACTTCGAGCTTTTTCCCACCGAATTTAATGAAGGTTTTGCCGATATAGTATTACCTAGTACGTGTTTTTTGGAATATTCAGAATTTACCGGTGTGCTACATTCATACCATAACCAATCACTTGCATTGGATGAACCATGGGCTACCCATATTACTCAGAAAGTCATTGAGCCGCTTTACCAGCGCAGGTATGCGCCTGAGGTTGTCATCGATATACTTGACCGGATAGGAGTAAGGGACCGAGTCAATGGCTATTATAATCATATTTTGGAGTTGGATGATTCAGAACAATTGAAACCAGGCCAGAAAATTATCTGGGAAGAGCTGTGTGATAAAGCGGTTACACATTACTATGGTCTTGAACATAACTGGGAGTGGTTTAAAAAACACGGTTTCATTTCATGGCCTAAGAAGGTTGAGGAGGTATACTGGAGGCATTTTAAGGATATACGCGTGCAAATATATTGGGAATATATGCTTGATATGAAGGAAAAAACGCAGAAAATAGTTAATGAACTTGGTTTGCCTATTAACATGGAACACTATCTTCCGTTGCCGGACTGGTTCCCAATTGCACCTCATTTCGTCTCAGACAGCCAATATGATTTATATTGTTTCTCTTGGGCGGATTCTACTCATCAGGCGACCTGTACACAGGAACAGCCTTGGCTTGATGAAGCTAGCAGAATGAACCCGTATACCTATTTTATTATTATGAATGCAAAAACGGCAGAAAAGAAAGGGCTGAAGGTCGGGGACCGTATCGAAATCGAATCCAGCCGTGGGAACAAAGTTAACGGGGTACTGCAAGTTAGGAAAGGTCAGCATCCGCAGACCGTTACGATAATGGGCTGTGCTGGGCACTGGGCTAAAGGACAACCGATTGCAAAGGGCAAAGGTGTCAACATGAATTCTCTGATTGAAATACATTTAGCAGAATGCGACCCTATTACGATGAGTATAGAGCCCTGCGTTAAGGTTAAAGTATCACGGCTAAAATAATTCTGAGTAAATTAGAAAAATATTACACGTTTATATTACAAAAGAAATAAGGAGGTCGCTATGGCTGAAACCCAACCGGAAGTAAAGAGAATCATTAAAAAGGAAAAATTCGGCACTGAAGAGATCGAGGTAATTTACAGAGAGTTAAAAAAACCCATAACGTCTTTAAGCTCTGAGAAGGCTCTGGTGGACCGGTTTACTTTTGCACCGCCGCTTAATCCGCGTATGTATGTGGCAGAAGACGGGATTATATGCGAACAAGATGTGAGCGTTCCTTTGCGAGACGGGATTATTATTTATGCCGATATTTACCGTCCCGTCAACGAGACTAATATACCGGCTATTATTTCATGGAGTTACTTTGGGAAAAGGCCGGGTGATGCCGAAGCTGAGTGGCAAACGATGGGTGTCCCACCCGGAACTATATCCAAAATGACAAAGTTCGAATCACCTGATCCTGGTTTCTGGTGTCGTAACGGGTATGCCGTACTGAACGTTGATCCGAGAGGGATTGGGCACTCTAACGGAAATGTGAATTTTTTTGGTACGCAAGACGCACGTGATGGATATGATTTTATAGAATGGTTGGCAAAACAGTACTGGTGCAACGGTAAGATCGGAATGTTCGGCAACTCCGGTGTTGCCATGCCACAATGGCGTATAGCTGCGGAACAGCCTCCCCATTTAGTATGTATCGCACCTTGGGAAGGTACCGGTGATATTTATAGGGAATCTTTCTTTGAAGGAGGTTTCCCCGGTTTGTTCGGCAGCTGGATTATAACTACCCTGGCAGGTAATGGGTATATCGATGATGTTGTGGCTATGATGGAAAAAACGCCTTTTATGAATGCATATTGGGCAGATAAAATTCCGCAGTGGGAGAAAATCAGAATACCCGTATATACCACCGGTTGTTGGAATCATTTTCACTTAAAAGGATCTACCGACGGTTTCAGAAAAATTCGTTCTACTAAGAAATGGATCAGGATACATAGGGAATTCGAGTGGCCGGATACCTATTCCAATGCCGGATTGCAGGATCTCAAACTTTTCTTTGACCGTTATCTAAAGGATATTCGTAACGGATGGGAGCTTACACCCAGAGTAAGACTTGAAATCATGGATGCCTATGAATACGACTATCAGATTAACCGGCCGGAAAAAGAGTGGCCGCTTGCAAGGACACAATTAAAAAAATTATATCTTGATGCCGAAAATAAATCTATGTCATTTAATCCAGCAGACAAGGAATCCAAGGTGAGCTACGACTCAGAGAAAGAAGAAGCGAGATTTACTATCAAGTTCACTGAAGACACTGAGATAACCGGTTATATGAAATTGCATCTTTGGGTGGAAGCAGACGGCAATGATGACATGGATTTGTTTATTTACATTAGGAAATTGGATCAGTCAGGCAACTGGCTACCCGTTTCTGTCTTAGGTCAACCACATCCCGGAGCGCCAGGTAAAATGAGAGTGTCCAGACGAGAGCTTGATGAAACATTATCAACGGATTTTCAACCGGTACAAGCACATCGCAGAGAGTTGAAATTGAAGCCCGGGGAGATTGTCCCGGTGGATATTGAGATTTGGCCATACAGTATGATCTGGCACAAAGGACAGCAACTGGAAGTGGTTATTGCCGGACGTTATATTCGTGAAGGTTGGTTTGAGCCTCTTGCGTGGTTGACAAATAATAAAGGCAATCACGTTATTCATACCGGTGGTAAATATGATTCTTTCCTGCAAATCCCGGTAATTCCGCCGAAATACCAATGTGGCAATTACATCTATCGTTAGTGAAACGTCTATTTATAAAAAACTCCGCTGAATATTCCTCAGCTTGCTGGGGAGTTAATTCACTCGCATTTACCCGGAGTATATACAAAGTGTGAATTATATATTGGTCAATAATAAGGAGTGAGTAGAGCTGGAAATGAAAAGGAAAAAAATTATTGGTCTGGTTTGTGGTCGGGTAGACGGAAATGGGGAAATCTTGCTGAAAGAAGCTCTCATGGCAGCGGATGAGTTAGGTATCGGTTCCGAAATAATCCATGCTATGGAGTTACGGGTAAAACCTTGCAGAGGATGCGAATCTTGTACTGCCGCAATGTCAAAAGGATTAGAGCCGAAGTGTGTCATCAAGGATGATGATGTCAAATGGATTCTTGAGAAAGTTTTACTGGAAGGTGATGCCTTGATTTTATCAGCACCTGTTTATCATCTTCGGCCAAATGGGTATTTTATGTGTATTTCCGAAAGGATGCTTCCAATAATGCTTCGGAACCAGAATATTTTAAATAAAACCAGAGTCGGTGGATTAATTTCAGTAGGGGGAGGTGATTGGACAGCCCCCGCGTTAGCGATGCTTAATATATTTTTACAGCATTCCTTTGTGCTTGTCGACCAAATACAGATTCAGTTTGCAACACAACCGGGCTCTGTATTAAAAATTCCAGGTGCTATAGACCGGGCAAAACTATTAGGCATAAGAATTGCTGAAGCAATGACACAACCTATAGAGAAAGCACGGTACTTGGGTGAAGATACCCCTGCTTCTTGTCCGGTATGTCACTGTAATGTTTTACATATACCGGGCAAACTTAGCGAAGTAATTTGCCCGGTATGCGAAGTCAGGGGGACAGTCGTTTCAAAGGGAGATGAATCTGGGATTATTTGGAATTCGGAAGATATCAAGTACCCTAGGTTTTCAGAAAAAGGTGTTAAAAAACATGTGGGCGGAATTCGTGGTTTACATCAGAAATTTTGGCAAAATGATAGGGAAGACTGTATAAACTTAATGAAAAAATATAAAGAATATGGAAACATCATCAGACCTTAATGGCCTATGAAAAAACACAATTTGCGAACTTAATATCTAGTGTTTTTCTAAGGAGGTGCCAATAGGAAATATTAATAAATATACCGTGGTTTCAGCGCTATAAATATCGAATATTTATAAAGGAGGAAAAACGTGAGCAGAATAATGAAAGGTCTAGTTTTAGGGGTACTAATAGCAGTACTATCTGGTTTGATTATTGGATGTACAGATTCCTCTTCAACAACATCACAAACGACTGCTACTTCAAAACCAGTCGAACTATCTCTTAATTTAACATTTCCAGAAGTAGTTCCTCTCGCTAGTGTTATCAAGGATTGGGCAGCAAACGTAAATGAAAGAACAAACGGAGAGGTAACAATTAGAATATACTACAGCTGCTCTCTACTTAAAATTAACGAGGTATTCAGAGGGGTGCAAGAGGGCACTTCAGATATGGCAAATTATGTCGTTGGTATGGACCCGGGTATGACTCCGTTAAACGAATTTACCAGACTTCCTTTTCTTGGATGGCCTGATTGGAAAAAAGCAAGTGTGATATATGGGAATCTTCTTGAAGAATTCCCTGAAATGCAGGCAGAGTGGTCAGGACTGAAGGTGTATGGGACATATTTTATGCCACCATATCAAATTCACACTGTCGATAAGATTGTCAGGGTTCCCGATGATACTAAGAACCTAAAGCTTCTCGCTCAATCGGAACTTGCCCAAGTTATGGCGGCAACAGGAGCGTCTCCTATCGATCAACCTATAACCGAATGGTACATGTCTTTGGAGAGGGGAGTAGCCGAGGGTTGTGTTACACATTTTCAGATCCCCGTTGTTTATAGCTTTTTAGAATTGATACCATGCCATACAATTCTCGGTGAAAATGGTATTTCTATTAATCCACAAACGATCATTATAAATTCGGATAGCTGGAATAGACTTACTCCGAAGCAGCAGCAAGTATTTATTGACCTGGAAGCGGAGTTAAGTGAAGGTCTGACTGCATCGGATGCCGGTGCTATCGAGATCGCCATGAAAAGGGCTGAAGAAGAAATGGGGCATACAATTATTGCAGTTACAGATGATGAGCTTAACCTCTGGAAAGAACTCGGTGAACCTATAATAGAGAAGTGGGTAACGTCGAATGGAGCTAAAGGAAAACCAGCAAGGGAGATATTAGAAGAGGCAAGAAGGCTGATGCAATAATAAAATCTACTTGTTCAAAGGAGGGAAGATGAAAATCGTTGCATCTGCTTGTCGAGTAGCCAACTATATTGGAGCCATTTTTATTGGATTGATGGTGCTACTGACAGCTAGCGATGTAATTTTACGTTATATATTCAGCAGGCCTATTCTTGGTTCAACAGAACTCACAGAGTTAATGATGCTGGGCGCAATATTTCCCGCACTAGCCTGGTGTGCGCTTGTTTTTGGACATGTAAAAGTTGATTTACTTTTATCGAGATTTCCTTTTCGTGTACAGGTTGTTGTTGATAGTATTACTTATCTATGTAGTATCAGTATCTGTGTCTTAATTATATGGCGAAATTATGCTGAGTTTATATCAGTCCAACGACTCGAATTAACATCTTCCCTCCTCAAAGTTCCTATTGGCCCGTTTTATTGGATTATTCTATTGGGTTATGGATTATTTTGTATTGTTTTGATTTTTCACTTTGTGCGGAGAATAATAGAGGCTGTTACTAAATGAGTCCAGAATTAATTGGTGTTTTGGGACTTGTCTTGTTACTTGTTTTAATATTTTTACGTATGTGGATCGGACTGGCCATGGCTTTTGTAGGCTTTTTTGGCTTTGCATTAATTCGCGGTCTAGATCCTGCATTTCTCCTTGCTGCTAAAATTCCATATACAACAGTTGCTTATTATACTATTTCAACCATCCCTCTTTTTATATTAATGGGAGTTGTTATTTATAACTCGGGGATTGGTAGAGATCTTTATGAAACTGTAGATAAATGGGTAGGACAATACCGGGGAGGTTTAGCTATAGCAACAATAATAGCATGTGCGATTTTTGGTGCTATTACAGGTATTAGTGCAGCGGCATTAAGTTCAATAGGCAAAATTGCACACCCGGAAATGAAAAGGTTAGGTTACTCTGATTCCCTAGCAACAGGATCAATTGTATCTGCTGGCACGCTCGCAATCCTAATCCCGCCAAGTATTGCATTTATTATCTACGGCATTTTAACAGAGCAGTCTATAGGAAAACTATTTATTGCAGGAATTACTCCCGGTATTTTACTTACTATCCTCTTTATTGTCGCAATTCTATTTGTAATAAAACTCAATCCGGCATCTGGCCCGAAGGGTCCCAAACATAACATAAGAGAAAAATTGGTTTCTTTAAAATATTCTTGGCCGGTCTTTCTTCTTTTTGTTATCGTGCTAGGAGGCATTTATATGGGGATATTTACACCGACCGAAGCAGGAGGCATAGGTGCCTTCGGGGCCATTATTATCGGTTTTGCTTACAGGCGTTTGAGTTTCAAAGCTTTGGCGAGTTCTCTTTTCGAAACAGCTCAGACAACTGCTATGGTGATGATCCTTATGATTGGTGCCTACTTTTTTATGAAATTTCTTGGTATTAGTAAACTTCCGTTTCTACTAAGTGAATACATAGCAGGTCTTCCCGTATCCCCCATAGTAATTTTCATCGGTATTATAATTTTATATATCGTTTTAGGTATGTTTCTAGATATATTTTCTGCGGTTATTCTTACTATACCCATACTGTATCCGCTCGTAATATCATTAGGATTCGATCCGATATGGTTCGGAGTAATGGTCGTTCTTGTGATTCAAATGGGGTTGATAACTCCTCCGGTTGGCTTGGACGTATTTATACTTAGTGGTATAACAGGTGTTCCTTCATTTACAATTTTCCGAGGCGTTATACCTTTCTTTATTGCTATCGTAGTGTGTATCGTTGTACTTACGGCTTTCCCACAGGCTGTGCTTTTCATTCCAAATATTATGAAATGAAATCGGCAGTATTTTTGGATTAAGGAATTTGCTTAATGTCTGGGATGACCATGCTAAAAATAAGTCACTAAAATGATTGACTTAGTAAATTATTCTCGAGTTACGGGACCGTATTGCAATCAATACGAGTCCTTTACTTTAAAAATAACAGGATAAATTACCAGTGGAATGAGATAGAATCAATAATGTTAGTGGCATACTAAAAGGGAGCCAGTTTTAAAAGGAAACGGCAATCGAAAAGGGGACCACCTGAAAGTATAGATTCCGGTATGC